>DASVWD010000145.1 GCA_036389795.1 Longimicrobium sp. | reverse complement strand
GTGTCCCTCCGCTGCGCTCCGGGCCGGGCTGCGCGCGCCGTAGGCCTGCAAACAACGCAGGCCAACGGCGCCGGGCCACCGCCGCCACGAAACCCCTGTGGCGGCGGCGTCCCGGCCCTGTCGGGCGCGCATCCCTCACGCAACGGCAGGGGACAGGGAACAGCCAACGAACCCGCCTTTCGGCACAGCGTTGCGTCCCGCGCTCGCTACGAAGCGAAGCGAGGAAGTCCCTCCCCCAGGTCGTTTTGGGGGAGGGACAGGCGCCTCAGGCGCCAGGGAGAGGGCCCCGCCGCCGCGCCTGGGCCCGCCTTCCCATGCCGGAAGGGAACGCGGATTGCTACCCGGGAAAGGTCCTGCGGGACGGGAGATCAGCCAGGAGGAACGACGATGCGAGGCTACGACCGGGGATACGACTACGGGTTGCGCGGGTACCGGCAGGCGGCGCCGCGCCGGCCGCCGGTGCGGGTGCGCGAGGTGGGGGGGCACCGCGGGTACGACCGCTTCCGCGACTTCCCCGTGGCGGGGCCGCCCAGCCCCTTCCCCAACCGGGTGACGGCGCGCTACAACATGGACTACGTGCGCGAGCAGCACCCCGGCGAGTACGAGGTCAACTACGTCCCCTACGGCGGCGACCGCGTCGGGCGGGTGGGCGACATGCGCGAGTACCACGCGCCGTACGGCACCATCGGCGGCACGCGCACCTGGCGGGGCGCCTGGCCGGTGGGATGGGAGAGCGACCGCCCCCGCTACGACCGGGAGTACCGCGGCCGCCGCGACTACCGCGGCGACTACGGCCGCTGGTTCTGAGGGCTTCCTGGACCGGTGACTTCCCCGGCGCGCCGCCCGCCCTAGGCGGCGCGCCCCCGCGCGCTCCGGCCGCGGCGCCCGGCCCCGCGCCCGCCGCGCTGGTCCACGCGCGTGCGCCGCCTCCGCCCGCGGCGCCGCTTCCACCCGTCCAGCGAGAGCACCCCTTCCGCCTCCTCCGCCTCGTCCGCCGCCGGGGTGACGGCGACGGCCGCCGCGCCGTCCGCCGGCTTCGCGTGGTTGCGGACGGCGGCGCGCTCGCGCTCCCGCTCCAGCTCTTCCAGCACCCGCTCGGCCGAGACCTCCCAGGCCAGCGACAGGGTGCCGATCAGGGCGGCCAGCGCGCGCGCCAGCGTCTCGTCCAGCCGCGGCGGCGCGGGGGAGCGCTCGACGGTGTGCGGCAGCAGGCAGCTGGGGCCCTCGGGGACGGCCACGCGGTCGCGCCCGCGCTCCAGCCGCGTCCCCACCGCCGCCACGATGCGCCGCGCCGCGTAGCGCCGCCGGTGCAGCCGCCGGCCCGCGCACAGGTGCCGGAGCCGCTCGCGCCACGCCGACCCGTGCTGGCCGCTGTCGCACAGCAGCCAGACGGCCGCGTACAGCTCGGCGAAGACGCGCAGGTCCACCAGGCGCACGGTCTCGGGCGGGAGCGTGCCCAGGTAGTCGAGGAAGGCGGTGAGGCGGCGGGGGCGGGCCAGCAGGAAGAGGACGATCTCCTGGCAGCCGCGGCTCTGGTTGCAGCGGGCGCACGCGGGGACGATGATGCGGAGGTCCTTCCTCCGTCCCCCCCGGGCCTGGGGGATCACGTGCTCGCGGGTGAGGGGGCGGTCCGGGGCGGCGGGGGCCCGGCAGTAGACGCAGGTGCCGTTCTTGATGCGGTGCTCCAGCTCGCGCTGGAGGGTGCCGCTGCGCTGCTTGTGCCGCACGTACGCTCCTTCGGCCTGGAGGTACCGCGGGCGGGTCCCGCTGCTGCACGCGGGCCCGTCTCCCGCCTTGCGCTGGGCAGGGCCGCGGACGCGCGCCGGCGCCCGCGGCCGTGGGTCTGGCTACCGGTCCGTACGCAAACGAAGAGCGCGCCGCGCCGCCGCGGTGGCGCGGCGGTCCGGTGCGGCCTGTCTCGCCTGGGTGTAGGGGTTCAGTGCAGGGCTCCGTGGTGATGCGCAGGAGTCTTGCGGCCGGGGTGGGGGGACCCGGCGTAGGGGTCGTGTGGGCGATCCCGTGTGTCTGAAAGGGAGACCCACCACAATATGTAGGGCTCCCCCCGTCCGCGCCAGAGTCATGTCGCGCGGCAATGTCGGCCCGCGGGACTTTGCGAGGCACCGCAAAGATTTCGGCGGCGGCGGTGATCCTCGCGCGATCGGATCGAAAGAGCCTCACACGGAGTCAACGGAGTCAACAGAGAACTACTCGAGGGATTCTCCGTTAACTCCGTTGACTCCGTGTGAGACATGCCGTTTCGATTCGATGGAAGCGACGAGCCCCTCCCCCGGCGAACCGGGAGAGGGGCTCCTCCTTTGGGCTCGACAGCCGCTCAGTACCACTGCGTGAGCTCGATCCCCTGGTAGTAGTGCTTGAGGATCTCCTCGTAGGTGGCGCCCTTGTCGGCCATCCCGGCGGCGCCCGTCTGGCAGAGGCCCACGCCGTGCCCCCACCCGCCGCCGAACACCGTGAAGCCCGTCACCTCGCCGGTCCTGCGGTCGACCACCGGCTCGATCAGGAAGAGCGTGGAGAACAGGCTGCTCTTCACCCCGTTCGCGTCGAAGAACTTGAGCGAGGTGCGCACGTGGTCCTTGGTGTCGAAGAATCTCCCCGCCTCGGTCACGTACTCGATGCGCAGCACCCGCCCCGAGTTCGAGCGCTCCAGCACGTTGATCTCCAGCACCTTCCCCACGTCCTGCTGCGCGAAGTCGCCGACCACCTCCGAGATCTCCTCGGCCGTCCACTCGAAGGTCCAGCGGTGGCGCGATGACCAATCGGCCTCGAAGTCGCCGTTCTTCTTCCCGCGCAGCGACTGCGGGTTCGGGTGGCGGCGGATCTCGTCGAGCACGTGCTCGCTGCTGCCGTGCTGGTGGTCGCGCACGCCGCGCAGGTACGGCACCGGCGCCGAGTTGAACACGTCCTCGTTGTTGGCCGTGTACCCGCCCGCCGTCGACGAGAAGAGCGCCTCGATCAGGTTGCCGTCGTAGGTCGCCACGATCCCCGCCGTCTCGTCCACCGCCTGCGTCGACAGCGGGTGCTCGGCCGAGTAGCCGCCGTACACCTGGTCGCTGGTGGTGGCCAGCAGGTCGTAGCCGTTGTTCGCGCGCTTGCCGAGCCCCGAGAGCGCGTAGGTGCGCGCCGCCACCGCCTGCGCCTTCTGCGCCTCCAGCTGGTTCCAGATGGTGGGCGGCAGCTCGCGCGGCACCACGCCGTACAGGTACTGCTCGATGTGCACCTCGTTCACCCCGGCCAGCGTCCCCAGGCTGTTGCGGACCGCCTCGGCCACGCCGCGGTACGGGAGCCCCCCGATGGTGACCAGGCCGTCGGCCGACGAGAGCACCGGCGGGGCCTGGCTGGTGGCCGAGGCGGCGCCGCGCGCCACGCGGTACAGCGTGGCGCCGATCACGAACGAGCGGTAGAACGCGTCGGCCGCCGCCAGCCCCTGCGCGACCAGCTGGCTCTTGAGGTTGTTGCGCTGCGTGGTGGTGGAGCTCCCGGGGAGCTCGCCGATGTAGAGCCGCGTGCAGTTGCCGGCGGCGAAGAACTCGGTGAAGGTGGGGTACCCGGCCGCCTCGCCCGCCGCCTTGCGCGCCGCCACGGTCGCGGCGTTGGCGGAGCACATCACCTGCAGCCGCACGATGGTGACGGAGGTCGACTGCAGGGTCACCGTGGCCGTGCCGCCCGTGCCGGTCATCAGCACCGCGCCGGTGGACTTGTTGCGGATCGTCCAGTCGCCCGCCGCGCCGAGCGTGACCGACGGCGCGTCCGGCACCACGCCGATGCGGATGTTGCCGGTGAACGCGGCGAGGGTGACCACCCCCTCCTCGCCCTCCGCCGGCTCGGTGACCACGTCTTCGTCCAGCCGCGGGCCGCCGGGGCCGAGCGGGCCGGTGGGGTCGTCGGCGCAGGCGCCGAGCGCCAGCACGAGCGCCGCGGCCGCCAGGGCGGCGCGCTTCCTGGGTCGGTGGAGCATGGGAACGGACTCCGGGCGGAGGGTGAGCGCCGCGAGCGACGCGGCACGGCGTTGCCGGAAACGGAGAGGGGAAACGTCGGGCGAGGGCGGCGGCCTGTCAACTCCCCTTCGCCGCCGCCGGCACGCTTGACGGGGCCGGCGCGGCGGCGCATCGTAGCCTCCTCGCCCGCGCGGGCCGCAAAGGCCCGCTCCCGCCGCGACCCGTTTCCCCCTGCCGCGGAGCACTCCGATGAGCGACACCCTGATGCCCACCTTCCGCTCCGAGGACCTGTCGCTGATGCAGTCCGCCCTGGCCGAGGTCCTGGCCCGGCGCGGCGAAGCGGAGCGCTCGCGGGGGAGGAGGCGCGACCTCGGCGACGAGGCCGCCGCCGACGCCGCGCCCGCCCCGACGACGCCCGAGGAGGTGGCGGACGACCCGCGCATGCTCACCTTCGCCGGCGTGGCCGCGCGCTGGGCCGACGAGGAGGACCTCCCCGCCGAGACGCGGGAGCTGCGCGAGCTGACCGGCGGCGAGCCCGACGAAGGGACCCGCGAGCTCCCGGAGCCCGCCGAGGCCGACCGGGCGGTGCGGGAGGGCGTCGAGGCGGCGGTCGCGCGGCGGCTGGACGTGGCCGCGGCGCGCGGGGTGACCGACTGCGTCGAGCTTTTCATGCGCGTGGCCAGGGCCGAGGAGTCGGGCGACCCCGAGCAGATCGACCACTGGCGCAACGTGGTGCGCTTCAGCAGCTGCGACGCCAACTTCATCGACGAGTGCGTGGAGGCGTACCTGGGCTTCAAGCTGAGCGCGCGCCGCGTCCCCTACCGCCGCCACCGCACCCTGGACGACTTCGTGATCGACGTCCCCGACCGCGTCCGCATCGGCGTGGTCGGCGACTGGGGGACGGGGATGGAGCCCGCGCGCGTGGTGCTGCAGGCGCTGGCCGGGCAGCGGCCCGACATCGTCCTCCACGTGGGCGACATCTACTACTCGGGGACGCGCAACGAGGTGAACAAGCGCTTCCTCCCCATCGTCGAGGACGTCTTCCCCGACGCGCTCTCCGCGCGCAAGCCGCGGCTGTTCACCCTGTCCGGCAACCACGACATGTACTCGGGGGGGCGCGGCTACTACGCGCTGCTGGACCAGATCGGGCAGCCAGCCAGCTACTTCTGCCTGCGCAACCGCCGCTGGCAGGTGCTGGGGATGGACACCGGCCTGCACGACCGCAACCCGCTCCCGCCGCACAAGCTCACCAAGCTGGACGACGGCGAGGCGGAGTGGCACCGCGACAAGGTGCGGCGGGCGGGCGGCCGGCGGACGGTGCTGATGTCGCACCACCAGCTCTTCACCTTCGAGAAGCCGCTCAGCCAGGACGCGCAGGGCCGGCCCTCGGGGCTGAACGTCAACCTCTACGGCCAGCTGCGCGAGGTGCTGG
>DASVWD010000144.1 GCA_036389795.1 Longimicrobium sp. | reverse complement strand
TCCGTTCGGATCTCAGCGACATCGGCCCGAGCCTTGGTTCACATCCACGGCTCGTCGGCGGTGGGGCCGTAGATGGAGGGGACCTTCGCGTCGGCCATGCGCAGGTAGATGGAGAACTGCCCGCGGTGGTGGATCTCGTCGCAGAGCAAGAACCAGGCGAACTGGAGCCGCGAGACGTCGCCCATCGTGTGCGGCGCGGTGAAGAACTTCACGTTCTCGAACAGCTTCTCGTCGGGCGTCGAGCGCACCAGCTCGCCGAACTCGCGGTGCGCGTGCTCCAGCGCGCCCAGGATCTCGTCCCACGACTCGGGCGCCGGCGGCATCTCGCCCGACGGCCCGCCGGTGGCGAAGACGTTGTTGAACACGTGCGTCCCCAGCCCCCGCTCCAGCACGAAGATCCACGCCAGCTCGCGCGCCGTCTTGCACTTCGGGTGGGGCTGCAGGTCCAGCCTGTCGGTCGGGTAGGCGCGCAGGACCCGCATGGTGGTCTGGTGCTCGCGCTCGTAGGCGTCCAGGAACTGCTGCTTGGGGCTGGGCAGGGAGGCGGGCCCGGACACGGCGGCTCCAGGGGTGGCGGTCGACATGGTCGCTCCTCGGCTGGTGGTGAGCGATCAAGATGCGCTCCCGGCGTCCACGCGCAAGCGGAGCGGACGCACGGGAGCCACGGCGAGATGCGCCACCTGTTCCGCCGCTCCTTGCGCGTTCACTTCGTCCACTTTACTTTGTGTACTTCCCGCCGTTCACTCCACTTGACCTGTATATACAAGACGAGTAGATTATGCAGCCAGCCCCGGGATTCGCGTGGGACGCCGCGATGAACGAGAGGTGCGAGTCCACGTACGGATTCTCGTTCCACGACGTCGCGAACGTCTTCCAGGACGAGGAGTTCGACTACCTCCGGCTCGGGCCGTTCAACCACGAGGGCGAGACGCGGTACGTCGCCATCGGGCGCATGCAGTGGGGGCTGGTCGTCGCGGTGGTATATACAATGCGGGATGGTGTCCGTCGCCTGATCTGGGTGCGTCCGGCCCGGCGGAGCGAACGGGCGGAGTTCAACGCTCACAACGGAGTGCCACCATGAGCAGTCGCCGCCGGCGCGACTTCACCGACGAGGAGATCGACGCCATTGCGGACGCGGCCACGGAGTTTCCGACCGTGTCCGACGAAGACCTGCGGCGGGCGGTCGCCGTGTCCGCCTCGGGACGGGAGAAGGTGCCGATCTCCATCCGGATCGACAGGGATGCCCTGGAGTTCTTCCAGGCGGGCGGGCCCGGCTACCAGACGCGCATCAACGACGTCCTGCTCCGCTTCGCGCGCGGCGAGCTGGTGCCGGGCGGCCGCTTCCGCGTGCCCCGGGCGGCGCGCACGCCGCGGCGGCGCGTCACGCTGGCGCGCACGGAGCCTCGCGGCGCGCAGTGATGGAGGGCACCGTCCGGGCGGGGCTCGCGCGCGCCGGCGTGAGCCTCACCGACGTCACCCTTCACCACGTCCTGTTCTCGGACCGGAGCCCGCCCGCCGGAGAGCAGGACGACCCGCCGGAGTACGCCGGCTTTGCGCTGGAGCTGGAGGCGGTCCGCGCCTCCGCGCTCCACCTGGTGGTGGCGCTGACCCTTTCCGCGAGGTCCGGCCTTCCCTTCGACCTTTCCGTGACGTACGCGGCGCACTTCGAGATGGACGCGTCCGTCCCCGCGGAGCGGCGGGACGCGGCCTGGCGCGATGCGGCCCGGCGGGCGCCGGAGCTCCTCTTCCCGTACATCCGCGAGCTCGCCGCGAACCTGACGGCGCGCTGGGGGGAAGCCCCCCTGCTCCTCCCCGCCGACCCGGAACAGCTCGGATGGACGCCCCTCGTCCCCGACGTTCCACCCGCGCCCGCAGACGCCGAGGGTTAAATCCGCCCCCGACATTCCTGAATCGGATGAGTGACTGGTAAAACTACGGGCCTCACGCAGAGCCAGCAGAGGTGTTTCTCTGCTGACTCTGCTGACTCTGCGTGAGAAAAGTCCTTTTTGTCGGTTCGATTCAGGCCAGCGGGAGCGTAGAGCCGACCCGGGTGTGCTCGTCGTGGAGCGAGATGATCGGCACCACCTCCGGGTGCTCCGTCCCGCCGCCCAGCTCCTCGAGCAGCTCGCAGGTCGCGAAGCGCTGCGAGGCCTGCGCGTACCGCGCCTCCCAGCCGCGCATCGCGCGCTCGTCGTCCGGGGTCTCGTAGGGGAAGCGCGCCGGCGGGTTCTCGATGCCGACGCGCCACGGCTTCGGCGTCAGACGGGCGCGGAAGCTCTTCTGCGCGCGGCAGAGGCGGACGTACTGCGGGTCGGCGCCCAGCACGGACATCGCCTTCAGGGCTTCTTCATCGGTGGGGCCGAACAGCGCGTGCGTGACGGCGTAGCGCAGCCCCGAGTGCGTGCGGTAGACGCGCACGCGCCACTCCGGGTGCCCGCCCAGCCAGCCGCGCAGCCGCTCCAGCGCGGCGGTGCGCGGGTCGGCCGGCGCGGGGGGCGGCGTGGACGGGGTGGCGGGAGGGCGGAAGGAGCCGAAGAGCGACTTCACCGCGCCCGGCAGGGGGAGCGAATCGACCGCGTCGAACAGCGCGTCGACCGGGGAGGCGGCGGCGGGCGCGGACGGCGGGGCCTCCGCGGGCGCCACGTCGACGTCGATGAAGAAGACCCGCGCGGCGTTCAGCACCAGCGCGCCGTAGGAGTTGCGGGTGATCGCCACCTCGGGCTCGGCCTCGGTGGCGCCGGGGAGCTCGCGCACCACCTCCTCGCGCAGCGGCCGGTCGCCGTACGAGTAGCGCTCCGGGAACCCCTCGCCGCGCCGGATGCGGCCCGCGATGCGCTCGACGGCCTCGCGCGCCAGCGCGTCCGCCTCCGCCGGGTCCGAGCGCGAGCCGCGCCAGACGTGGAACTGCACCTGTTTGCCGTCGGGGGTGACGGCCTGCGAGTCGGCGCGGGACCAGAAGCGGGGGATCAGCATACGGACTCCGGGCTGGGGGGAGATGAGAGCACGCCGGAGCCGTGCAGTATCGAAAACATCCGCCGTGTCCGCAAGCGCCGGCGCGCCCGGGTTCCCGCGACGAGCCACGATCCTGCCGTCGGCATTCTCCCCGCCCCCGGTGACGAGCACGCGCCGGCCGTACGTCGCGAGGTCCCGTCATCTCCCGGGTCGACGAACCCGGCGACCCGTCCGGCTCGAACACGCCCCGGCCAATGCTCCCGGCACGCCACGACGAGGCTCTTGCCAGAGTGCGTTCCGTGTCACAAAATGAAACCCCCCGGCTCCCGTGCGCCTCCTCCGGCGGCGCGCGGGCGGCCGAGTGACAATGGCAGGGATTTCATGCAGGAGGTGACCATGGGCAAGAAGGTCCTGCTGGTGAACATGCCTTTCGGCGGGGCGGACCGGCCGGCCATCGGCATCAGCACGCTCAAGGCGGGACTCACCGCTCGGGGCATTCCCTGCGACATCCGCTACCTCAACTTCGTCTTCGCCGAACTGGTGGGACCGCAGCTGTACCAGTGGTTCAGCGACCGCGGCAGCCACATGATCTTCGCGGGCGAGTGGATGTTCGCGAGCGAGTTCTTCGGCGAGGAGCTCCCCCCCGAGCAGCACTTCTTCCAGCACCTTCGTGACGACCGCAAGGTCGACGACCACACGCTCGAAACGGTGCGGCAGATGCGCCGCGTGGTGCGTCCGTTCCTGGACCACTGCCTGGAGTCGGTGAACTGGCCGCAGTACGACATGGTGGGCTTCACCTCCACGTTCGAGCAGAACCTCGCCTCGCTGGCGCTGGCGCACGCCATAAAGTGCCGCCACCCGCAGATCGCCATCGTGATGGGCGGAGCCAACTGCGAGGGGAGCATGGGCGAGGCGCTGCACCGCCACTTCCCCTACCTGGACTACGTCTTCACCGGCGCAGCGGACCATACCTTCCCACAGTTCGTCGAACGGGTGTTCCAGGGCGAAGACTTCCGCGACATCCCGGGGATCGCGTTTCGAGAGAACGGCGAGAGCCGCACGACGGGCCCCACGCGCGGGGTGGAAGACCTGGACACCGTTCCGTTCCCGGATTACGACGACTACTTCGCCCAGATGGCGGGCACCCGCATTCCTCACGAGCTCGCGGTGCGGCTGCAGATCGAGACGTCCCGCGGCTGCTGGTGGGGGATGAAGCACCACTGCACGTTCTGCGGGATGAACGCGGCGCACATGCGCTTTCGCTCCAAGAGCAAGGACCGGGTGCTGGACGAGCTGACTCACCTGGTGGGGCGTTACCGCATCCGCGGCATCGATGCCGTCGACGCCATCATGGACATGGAGTACTTCCGCGGGACTCTGCAGGAGCTGCGCGACCGGCGGCTGGACCTGAGCCTGTTCTACGAGCTCAAGGCGAATCTCAGGAAGCCGCAGGTGCAGCTGCTGGCCGAAGCGGGGGTCACGCTGGTGCAGCCGGGCATCGAGAGCTTCCACAGCCGCATCCTCAAGCTGATGAGCAAGGGAGCCAACGGGCTGCAGAACATCCAACTCCTCAAGTGGTGCCGGCAGTTCGGCGTGGAGCCCACCTGGAACCTGCTCTATGGCTTCCCGGGCGAGCGGGCGGAGGACTACGAAGAGCAGCTGGAGACGCTGCGCAGCCTGACGCACCTCTCCCCCCCGCGCGGCAGCGGGCGGCTGCGCATGGACCGCTTCTCCCCTCATTTCGAGCGGTGGCGGGACTTCGGGTTCACCAACGTCCGGCCGCTCCAGGCGTACCGCTACATCTACCCGTTCTCCAGCGACGTCACGTTCGAGATCGCGTACTTCTTCGACTACGACTACGCGGACGGGCTGAACCCTTCCAGCTACATCGGTCCCACCGAGGCGCAGCTCGTCCTCTGGCGCGAGGCGGCACTGCGCGGCGCCTCGCTCACGCTGGCGCTGGCCGGCGACGGGGTGATGCTGATCACCGACCGGCGCGGCGTGGTGGAGCGGCGGTTCGCTCTGCAGGGGTGGCAGAAGGAGGTCTACGCCTTCTGCGAGCAGGCGCGCCCCGCGCGGGCCGTGCAGCGCCTGGTCGAGCAGCAGGCCGGAGAACACGCCCCGCCGGCGGACGAGGTGGCCGGGTTCCTGGCGGAGATGGTGCGAAAGCGACTGATGGTACAGGACGGTGACTGGTTCCTGAGCCTCGCGGTGGGGCTGCCGCTGGACGCCGAGCCGGACCTGCTCCCCGAGCGGCAGGCGGCCGTGCCGCTTCCGGTGCTCGCGGCTCCGGCGGATGCGGTACCCGCGTGATTTCACCTCGTCTTGGAGAAGGGAGGATTTCATGCCAACGGATTACCCCAAATTCGATCCGGGACCGGGCAAGGCGGGCGGGGGTGGGCAGGCGGCCGGCGGCGCCGCAGGTGAAAGGGAGGGCGCGGGTCGGCCGGCGGGCTCCGCTGGCTCGAGCGGCGCGCCGGCTGCCGCCGGCTCCGCCGGGGGAACGCCGGCCGGCCAGACGGCGCCCCGGGTGAGAGAGTTCGTCTTCCGGGTGGATGCCGCGACACACCAGGTGCTGGAGGTGCGCGAGGTGGGGCAGCGGGGCGGCGAAGGCCGCAAGGTACCCACCTACCCGTTCACCCTCTACGTTCCGGAGGAGCCCTCCGAGCGCGAGGAGTCGGCGGCTGCCGAGGAAAAGTCGCGTCCACAGGTGCAATACGTGTTCGTGCCGGTACCTGCGATCGGGCCATCCATCGGGCCGGCGGGAATCGGTCCCTCCTTTGGACCGGCGGGAATCGGGCCGTCCATCGGACCGGCCGGGATCGGACCAGCGATCGGCCCCGCCGGGATCGGACCGACCGCCGAACAGGCGGGGATCGGACCGGCGAAGATCGGACCGGCGGGGATCGGGGCGACCGCCGAACAGGCGGGCATCGGGCCGTCGATCGGTCCCGCAGCGTTCGGGCCTGCCGGGATCGGGCCGGCGGGTATCGGCCCATCGATTGGTCCCGCAGCGTTCGGGCCCGCCGGAATCGGGCCGTCGATCGGTCCCGCAGGCATCGGCCCGTCGATTGGTCCCGCGGCGTTCGGGCCTGCCGGAATCGGGCCGTCGATCGGTCCGGCGGGCATCGGCCCGTCGATCGGTCCCGCGGCGTTCGGTCCTGCCGGAATCGGGCCGTCGATTGGGCCCGCGGCGATCGGACCATCGATTGGCCCCGCGGCGTTCGGGCCTGCCGGAATCGGGCCGTCGATCGGTCCGGCAGGCATCGGCCCGTCGATCGGTCCCTCCATTGGGCCCGCGTACTCGGGGTGGGGGTATCCCGTCGGCGGATGGGTGTACTGGCGCGGCTGAACCGCTGCACCGGCACGCGCACGGGCGGGCGGAGGCGATGCACGCCTCCGCCCGCCGCCGTTTTTTGACGGTGAGGCTACGCGCGAACGGATGCAGACGCGCTGCCCAGCACCACCTCCACGCGGTGCACGGCGCCATCCCGGACCAGCGGAACGAGCACGGCGCCGTCTTCGGACGCGAGCGGCTCGCCATCGAGCGAGGCCGCCGTCTCGCCTCCGCGCGCGACCACCACCTCGTACGTCGTCCGGCCGTCCGGGAGGCGGTAGCGGAGGGTGAAGCCGGGCCAGTCGTCCGGGACGCGGGGGCGCAGCGCCAGCGCGCGGCCGCCGCGCAGGGTGAAGCCGAGCACCGACTCCAGCGCGACGCGCAGCATCCACCCCGCCGAGCCCGTGTACCACGTCCACCCGCCGCGCCCCACGTGCGGGGCCACGCCGTAGACGTCCGCCGCGATCACGTACGGCTCGGCCTGGTAGACGGCCGCCTCCTCCGGCGTGCGCGCATGGCTGACGGGGCTGATCATCTCCAGCAGGCGCGCGGCGCGGTCCGTCCGCCCCGCCTCGGCGAGGGCGCGGACGGCCCAGAGCGCGCCGTGCGTGTACTGGCCGCCGTTCTCGCGCACGCCGGGGAGGTAGCCCTTGATGTAGCCGGGGTCGTGCGGAGTGCGGTCGAACGCGGGCGCCAGCAGGCGGACGATGCCGCCCTGCTCCGACACCAGGTGCTCCTCCAGCGCGTCCAGCGCCCGCGCCGCGCGCTCCGGCGGCGCCACGCCCGAGATCACCGCCCACGCCTGCGCGATGGCGTCGATGCGGCACTCGTCGCTCGCGGCGGAGCCGAGCGGCGTCCCGTCGTCGTAGTACGCCCGCCGGTACCATCCCCCGTCCCACCCGGCGTCGTTGAGCGCCGCCGCGAGGCCGCCCCGGTACTCGCGGTAGCGCGCCGCCCGCTCCGCGTCGCCGCGTTGCTCGCAGAGCGGGATCCAGTCGTCCAGGATGGCGTGCAGGAAGAAGCCGAGCCACACGCTCTCGCCCCGCCCCTCGCGGCCGACGCGGTTCATCCCGTCGTTCCAGTCGCCGGTGCCCATGAGCGGCAGGCCGTGCGCGCCGCGGGTGAGCGAGCGGTCCAGGGCGCGGCAGCAGTGCTCGTAGACGGACGCGCGCTCCCCGGAGTCCTCCGGCACCAGGAACGCCTCGTCCTCCCCCGGCTCCAGGGGGCGGGCGGTGACGAAGCACGCCTCCTCGTCCAGCACCGACCGGTCGCCCGTGGCGGCGAGGTAGAAAGCGGCGACGTAGGGGAGCCAGAGCAGGTCGTCGGAGAAGCGGGTGCGGATGCCCTTGCCGAGCGGCGGGTGCCACCAGTGCAGCACGTCGCCCTCCACGAACTGGTGCGCGGCGTGGAGGACGATCTGCCGGCGGGTGAGGGCGGGGTCGAGGTAGGCGAGCGCCGCCGCGTCCTGCAGCTGGTCGCGGAAGCCGTAGGCGCCGCCGGACTGGTAGAGCGCGGAGCGGCCCTGGATGCGGCAGCTCAGGTTCTGGTACGCGAGCCAGCCGTTCACCATCAGGTCCAGCGCCGGCGAGGGCGTCTCGACCCGCACGCGACCGACGAGGTCCTGCCAGGACGCCCGCGCCTCCTCCAGCGCGGCCTGGGCCGCCGCCGCGTCGGGGCAGCGGGCGAGGACGGCGCGCGCCGCGGCCTCGTCCTCCGCCTCGCCCAGGAGGAAGACGACCTCGGCGGTCTCGCCGGGCGCCAGGGTGAGCGGGACCTGGAAGGCGGCGCAGGGGTCGAGGCCGGCTCCGCTGCGCGCGTCGAGCCGCTCCGCGGAGACGAGCGCGGCGGGAATCTCGGGGCTCCCGTACGCGCCCAGGAACGCCGTCCGGTCCGCCGTGCACGACACCGCGCCGGCCCCGGGCGGCGCGATCGCCGCGGCGAAGGCCACGCGGCCCGAGAACTCGCCGCGGCGGCGGTTCACGGCGAAGACGGCGCCGGTCTCCGCGTCGAGGCGCGTCTCCACCTCGCGCCCGCTCTCCTGCGGCAGCCCTCCCAGCACCCACTGGAAGCAGGCGAACGCCGACAGACGGCGAGGGGCCGCGCCGCGGTTCGTCACGCGCACGCGGACGATCTTCACCGGGTCGCGGCGGGGGACGAACATCCACGTGTCGTGCTCCAGCCCCTGCCCCGCGTGCCGCCAGCGCGTGTAGCCGAAGCCGTGGCGCACCTCGTACGGCCCGGCGCCGGGGACGGGGCCGGGCGTGGGAGACCAGAAGACGCCCGACTCCTCGTCGCGCAGGTAGAGCGCCTCGCCGTGCGGGTCGCGCACGGGGTCGTTGGGCCACGGCGTCAGGCGGTTCTCGCGGCTGTTGGCGCTCCACGTGTGCGCCGCGCCGCTCTCGGAGACGATGAACCCCGCCTCCTCGTTCGCCACCACGTTGGCCCACGGCAGCGGCGGCCGGTGCTCGCCGGTCTCCAGGCGGATCACGTACTCGCGCCCGTCCGCGCTGAATCCCCCGTGGCCGTTCCAGAAGCGCAGGCTCTCCCCCGCCCACCCGAGCGGGTCGTCCTGTTCGAACGACGAGTGATCGGCGGATGGGGCGATGCCGGCGTCCGTGCCGCTGCCGCGCCCGACCCACGTGGCGGGGTGAGTAGATCCTTCGGCCCTGCCACCGCCCGCGCGAAGACTGGGGCCGTGTGGTCGGGCCTCAGGATGACAGCCTGGGGGCGGGGAGATGGGGCGACAGCGCCCGGGCGCGACGTCGTTCGCCTCGGGGGGAGACGGGAGAGAGCCGACGCAGCGCAGCCACGCCTCGGGGACGGAGACCGCATCCAGGCCGGCCGCCGCCGGACGCTCCTCGGCCGCGCGGAACGCCGCGTCGGCCGCGTCGGGCGAGGAGAAGCGGTCCGCCAGCGCCTCGACGTCCTCGCGCGCGTGGCCGGCGCCGAGGAGCGCGACGATCCGCGCGGACGCGCCGGGCTCCAGCACGACGGTGCGGCGCAGGCTGAAGACGGGGTCCAGCACGTTCCCCACCGTCCCGGAGAGCCGCGCGCCCGCATCCATCGCCGCGGGCCGGGCCATCGCGCGGCCGCGGCCGACGAAGCGCATGCGGTCCGTCTCGTACTCCGTCTCCCCCTCCCCGCCGATCAGCCGGTGCACCGACCAGAGCGGCGCGTCCTCCGGGCTGCGCAGCCGCCGCCACGCGACCAGCGACCGGCGCTCCGGCATCCACCCCGTCTGCACGAAGAGCTTCGAGAACGCCGGGTGCGCCGCGTCCGCCGCCGCGGTGTTCAGCACCAGCTCGGCGCACGTGGTCAGCTCGACGCGGCGCGGGCGGTCTCCGCGATTCGCGAGCGTGATCCGCCGCAGCTCGGCGTCGGCGTCCGGCGCGACGCAGACCTCGGTGCGCGTCTCGATCCCGCCGTCCTGGCGCACGACCTCCGCGCGGCCGGGGGAGAAGCGCGCCTCGTACCGCTCCGCCGCGCGGCCGGTCGGTTGATGTCCGGTCGACCAGATCTCGCCCGAATCGAGGTCGCGGAGGTAGACGAAGAAGCCGTCGGCGTCGCGCGTGCGGTCGGCGCTCCAGCGGGTGAGCGCGAAGCCGCCGAAGGTGGAGACGCCGCCCCCGGCCGCGCTCAGCAGCACGGCGTAGCGGCCGTTGGAGAGCACGCCCGCACGCGTGCCGCCGGGGGTGCCGGGATCGTCTCGGTCGCTCATTCAGTGTTCCAGTACGATCTCCGCCGGCACCTGGCGGATCGTGACCTCGTTCAGGTCGGTCAGCCGCACGACGCGGCGGTTCACCCTCGCGCGCCGGATCGGCCGGTCGAGCGGCGTGCGCAGCACGATGCCACCCGGGGGGACCCGCAGCGCCCCGCCGACGTCGGCGTGCACCATCCCGTCCGCGGCGTCCATCCTCAGGTTCAGCGTGCCGTAGTGCGTCCTGAGCCCCTCCAGCACCACGCCCGGCGTGTCGGCCACCCACGCCTCCGGGATGCCGGCGCCGATCACCAGAGCGCTGTCGGACGCCCGCTCGTAGGCGAACAGGTCCAGCACCGAGCGGATGAAGTCCGAGCCCACCCAGGTGTGCGGCATGTCGCCGATGAAGCGCGGCGTCTTCGGGTCGCGGAAGACCACCTCGGCCCACTGGTTCCACGCCCGCGGCCGCTGGTGCGAGAGGAACAGGCCGATCGCCTCGTGCGCGCGCTGCTTCCAGCCCAGCCGGACGAAGGTGCCCACCGTGCGCCACTCGTACGGCGTGTAGCCCTCCCACTCGGCGCCGTCCAGCCGCGCGCGGATGCTCTCGCGGTAGTAGCGCTCGAAGGTGAGCTCCAGCGGCTTGCGCGGCAGGAAGTCCAGCCCGCCCAACGGGTTGACGCCGACGGTGGTGGAGGTGGCGTCGAAATCCCCCAGCTCCACCGAGCCCGGGAGGTAGTTGATGCGGTGCATGAACATCGCCCTCCCGAGCGACGCCAGCAGGTCGCGCCGGAACTCGTCGCGGATGGCGGTGAAGCGCCGCGCGTCGTCCGCGCGGCCGAGGGCGCTCGCCACGTAGACGGCGTCGTCCAGCCCCTTCATCGCGAAGAAGTCGTCCCAGTACGAGTGCATCGGCTTCGCCGAGTACCCCTCGTGGGAGATCGACTGCGGCAGCATCCCGTAGAAGGCGAGCTTGTCCGGCGCCTGGTACTCGGGCGTCATCCGCTCGTGGCGCAGCGAGTCGATGAAGGCCACGGCGCGCTCCACGTGCGGCCACATCCGCCGCAGGAACGCATGGTCGCGCGTCTGGCGGTGGTACTCGGCGACCAGGTAGACGAGCTGCCCGTGGCTGTCGTGCTCGGGCACCGGGTCGGCGCCGCGCAGGCTCACGCAGCAGGGGACGTAGCCGCTCGGGCGCTGGTGCGGGGCGTACCACTGCGCGAACTCGCGCACCTCGTCGGCGTGCCCCAGCCTGAGCAGCGCGGCGCTGGTGAGCGAGCCGTCGCGGATCCACGAGCGGTCGTACGAGCGCGATCCCGGCTGGATGGACGGCCCGTCGCGGTTGATGAGGATGTAGGCGAGCTGCGTCTTCAGCGTGCGGGCGATCTCCGCCCCGTGCATGGCCGCGGGGAGGCGCAGGGTGAAGCGGTCCAGCTCCGCCTCCCACGCGCGCACCGACTCGGCGAAGAGCCGGTCCACCAGCGCCCGCGGAGTCTCGCCCGGCGCCTCGGCCGGCACCGGCGAGTCGGGGTGCAGCGGGATGGCGACCAGCACGTCCACGCTCGATCCCGGGTCCATCACCCACCGGTACGACAGCGCGGCCGACGCGAAGCCGCGCGGGTCCGCCACGCGCCGGGTGACGCCGCCCCGCGCGTTCCTCTCCTCGCGCATCGCCTCCGGCACCTCACCGCGGCGCAGGTACTCGACGACGTCGCCCGCGTCGAACGGCGCCGCGTCGAAGGCCCCGAGGGTGACGGTGTGGAGGGTGGGCGCGCCGTTCACCGTGACCGTGGTGCCGTCGAACGCCATCTCCCGCACGCGCGCCACGCCGCCCGTCACGTTCAGGAACTGCCACGGGGGATTCACCTGGAACGGCCGCAGGGCGACGAACAGCGTCGGCTCCTGCCTCTCCCGCGAGACGTTCTCCAGCCGGTAGCGCGCGTAGACGAGCGACGTCTCGCGCTCGCCGCCGGAGAAGGCGGTGACGGTGAGGCGGATCGGCCGCGAGTCCCACGTCACCGAGGGGATGGGGAGATAGCCCTTCTCCAGCGACTGCGTGGCGCTCACGTCCGCCCACGACCACAGCCGGCCGTCCACGTACAGGAACGGCTCCAGCGACGGCCCGCCCAGGCCGGTCTCCACCATCCCGTCGGAGTTGATGGTGGCCTCGCGCGTGTCGCCGTTCACGCCGACGACGGTCCAGTACGACTGCTCGCCCGTCAGGTAGCGCGGATACGTCCCCCGCGGCGCCTCCTTCGCCAGGCTGGCGAAGAACGCGTTCGGCGTCTGCGACCACTCGGGCGGCTTCACGTCGACGTCTCGGACCGCGTAGCCCCGGCCGCTCGCGCTCCGCGTCAGCCGCAGGCGCAGGTGCCGCGTCTCGCTCTCGGGGAGGTAGATCGGATCGCGCCCGCCGTTGCCGCCCTCGACGCGGTAGACCGTCTCCCAGCGCGCGCCGTCCTCGGACGATTCGACCGCGTACGACGTCGCATGGGCGGACGAATCCCAATCGAGCACCAGCCCGCCGAGCTCGCGCTCCTCCAGGAAGTCGATCGCGAGCGTCTGCTCGCCCCCGGCGCCGCGCCAGACCGTCGCCGAATCGCCGTCGACGATGCGCGCGGCCGTCCCGGGCGACGAGGAAGCGCGCACGGCCGGCGTGAGCGTGTACGGCGCCGGGGGCTCGCGCTCGCGGAAGACGAGGTCGTCGATCCAGACGGTCCCCTTCCCTCCCGTCCCCGCGGTGACGACGATCTCGAGCTGCGCGACGCGCTCCATGTCGCCGCCGCCCTTCGGGCCCCAGGCGAACTCGATCTGCCGCTTCTGCGTGCGCAGGCGCGTCCACTCGCGCGGGTACTCGAAGCGGCGGCGGTTGGCCCACCAGACGTTCTCGCCCGAGGGGTCGATCAGCTTGAACTCCAGGTCGTTGACCGGCGCGTCGGCGCGTATGCGGAAGGAGAACTCGTAGTTCGCCGGCAGGTCGAGCGGCACCGCCCGGCGGGCGATGGCGTACCCCGTCCCCTCATGGAAGTCGAAGTCCAGCCGCATCGCCTTCCCGCTGAACCCGCTGTCCTGGCCGATCCGCAGCTCGACGCCCTCCGACGGGTGCGCGCTCCACTGCGCGACGCCGCCCTCGAAGTCGTCCAGCACGCGCACCCGCGGCGCGGAATCGGACAACGCGGGCGGCGTGGGCGACGGCTCGGCATCCGCGGGCAGGCGGGCGGGCGCGCAGGAGAGGAGCGTGAATGCGGCGAGGACGATCGTGGGAAGGAGCGGGGCCGCGATCCGTGCCGCTGCCGCGCCCAACCCACGTGCCGGGGTGAGTAGATCCTTCGGCCCTGCGGTCTTCCGGGTGGAGGCTGGTCCGGTGTGGCCGGGCCTCAGGATGACATCTTGCGAGGAAGTTAGCCTGGCGCGCAGATGGCGGCCCCGCAGTCCGCGAAGGCGGACTTCGTGTAGTCGTTGCAGCGAATTCATTCGCCCCAGGACGGCAGCATCGCCCCTCATCCCTTCACGCTCCCCACCATCACGCCCTGGATGTAGTAGCGCTGCAGGAAGAGGAAGACGAGCATCACCGGGAGGATGGTGAGCACCGAGCCCGCCATCATCAGCTCCGTGTCCTGCACGTGCTCGCCGGAGAGGTTGGCCAGCGCCACGGGGAGCGTCCAGCGCGCCTCGTCGCTCAGCACGATCAGGGGCCACATGAAGTCGTTCCAGGTGCTCAGGAAGGTCCAGATCCCCAGCGTGGCCAGGATCGGGACGATGGTGGGGAGCACGATCGACCAGAAGATGCGCAGCTCCCCCGCCCCGTCCACCCGCGCCGCGTCCAGCAGGTCGTCGGGGATCGACACCGCGTACTGGCGGATGAGGAAGATCCCGAAGATGCTGGCCAGGCCGGGGATGATCACGCCCCAGTAGGTGTTGATCAGCCCCAGCTGCTTCAGCAGCAGGAAGAGCGGGAGCATGGTGACCTGCACGGGGATCACCAGCCCCGCCGCCAGCAGCCGGAAGAGCCGGTCGCGCCCGCGGAAGCGCAGCTTGGCGAAGGCGTAGCCGGCCATCGCGTTGATCAGGATCGAGATCGCCGTCACCGTCACCGCGATCACGGCGCTGTTGAAGAGCGAGCGCCCCAGGTCCAGCCGGGTGAAGAGCGCCACGTAGTGCTCGAAGGTCACCTCGCGCGGGAAGAGGCGCGGCGGGTAGGTGCTGGCCTGCCCCGCCGGCATCAGCGACGCCGAGACCATCCACAGCATCGGGATCATCGCCAGCACGGCGCCCAGGGCGAGCTGCGCATAGAGCAGGGCCTTCACCGCGCGCGGGCTCACCGGGCCTCCCGGCGCTGGAAGCGGAGCTGGACGAGCGTGGCCGCCAGGATCACGGCGAAGAGGACGAAGGCCACCGACGCCGCGAAGCCCAGCCGCCACCAGCGGAAGCCCTCCTCGTACATCAGCAGCACCACGCTCGTCGTCGCCCGCAGCGGCCCGCCGTTGGTCATCACGTACGGCTCCACGAAGAGCTGGAAGAAGCCGATCATGGTGATGACGGTGACGAAGACCAGCGTGGGCCCCAGCTGCGGCAGCGTCACGTGGCGGAAGCGCTGCAGGGCGCCCGCGCCGTCGATCTTCGCCGCCTCGTACAGCTCCTCGGGGATCGCCTGCAGCCCGGCGATGAAGATGAGCATGTTGTAGCCGAAGCTCTTCCACACCGTCATCAGGATGATGGCCGGCATGGCCCAGCGCGGGTCGCCCAGCCAGTCCACCGGATCGACGCCGAACAGCCCGAGCCCGTAGTTCAGCAGCCCGTAGCGCGTGTGGTACAGGTAGCGCCAGACGATGGCGACGGCCACCAGCGTGGTGACGAAGGGGATGAAGTAGACGGTGCGGAAGAAGGCCTTGAAGCGCACCAGCCTGGCGTTGAGCAGGAGCGCCGCCCCGAGCGAGACGGCGATGGAGAGCGGCCCGCCCACCAGCGCGAAGTAGAAGGTGTTCTTCAGCGCCTGCCAGAAGAGCGGCGTCTGGAGGAGCTGCCGGTAGTTGCGCGCGCCCACGAAGCGCGCGTTCGACGGGTCGCCGATGGCGTAGATGTCGTAGTCGGTGAAGGAAAGGAGGAGCGCCGCCAGCACCGGGAGGAAGAAGAAGACCCCGATCAGCACCAGCGCGGGCGCCAGGAACGCGTACGCCGCCCGGTTGTCCTCCGACGGCGCGCGGAAGCGCCGCCGCGGGGTGCGCGCGGCGGCCGCGAGCCCCGCCTGCGCGCGCCCGCCGACCTCCGCCGTGCCGGTGGTGAGGTCGGTCATGAGCGAGCCCCGCGCGGTATGCTGGGGCGAATGAATTCGCGGCAACAACTACAGGAAGTCCGCCTGCGCGGACTGGCGGGCTGCGCCCGCGCGCTGCGCGCAACGGCAACGACGGCGAGCACGAACGCCCCGGTTTTCGTTTCGTAGGGGCGAGCATGCGAGTCCGGGGGAAGGCTGCCGTGGCACATGACCAGCCTTCCGCGCGGGGGCCTGCATCCGCCGGGCGAGGCATGCCTCGCCCCTACGAAAGGCCATCCACGACCCCCGGCCCGCCCCCTCACCGCCGCTCCTCCCGCCGCGCCAGGAGCCAGCGGCGCTTCTCCAGGATCACGTCCACCTCGCGGTCGAGGGCGGCGAGCGCCTGGTCGACCGTGGCCTGGCCGCGGGCGGCGCGCTCACCCTGCTCGAACACCTTGCTCACGATCTGCTCGGCCTCGGGCACCTTGGGCAGCGCCACCACGCGCTCCAGCTGGTCGCGGAACGCCGCCGCGTAGCGGTTGCGGGCCAGCGCCGTGTCCCGCCACGCCGTCCGCCGCGCGGGGAGGTCGCCGGTCAGCCCGTAGAAGCGCACCTGCACCTCGGGGCGGGAGAGGAACTCGATGAACTTCCACGCCGCGTCCTTCTTCTCCGAGGCGCGGAAGAGCACCAGGCTGGCCCCGCCCGCGAGCGAGCTCCCCGGCCCGTCCGGCCCCGGGAGCGGCGCCGTCATCCAGGGGACCTCGGCAGGCACGCGGTTGGAGAACTCGCCGATCTCCCACGGCCCGGTGATCATCATGGCCACGCTGCCCTGCGCGAACTCCTGGTAGCGGTTGGAGATCTCCGACGCGCTCACCGCGGGCGCCAGCCGCTCGCGGAAGAGGCCCACGTAGAACTCGAAGCCCCGGCGGAAGCGCGGGTCGCGAAAAGCCCCCCAGCGCCCGCCGTCGCGCAGGAGCGGCGCCCCGGCCTGCATCCCCAGGATCACCGGCTGCGGCCACTCGTTGGTGGGCAGCAGGATCGGCCAGCGCTCGGGGCCCATGCGCGCCTTCATCTTCCGCATGGCGTCCAGCCACTCCGCCCACGTGCGCGGCGGCTCCGTGTAGCCCGCGGCGGCCAGCAGGTCGGGGCGGTAGAAGAGCACGCGCGTGTCCACGTACCACGGGACGCCGTAGACGCGCCCGTCGATGACGTTGGTGTCCCAGATCCCCGGGAAGTAGTCCGCCCGCGGGACGTCGGCCGAGCGGGCGGTCCACGGCCCCAGCTCCTCCAGCGCCCCCAGCGCCTGGAACTCGGGAACCCAGGTGTTGCCGAGCTGCGAGACGTCCGGCGTGGCGCCGCCCACGAACGCGGTGAGCAGCTTCTCGTGCGCGGCGGACCACGGGATCTGCTGCACCTCGACGCGAACGCCCGGGTTCAGCCGCTCGAACTCGGGCACCAGCTCGCCGACCACCTCCCCCTCGCGCCCCATCCCCCAGAAGCGCACCACCGTCACGCCATCGTCCGCCTCGCGCCCGCAGGCGGCGAGGAGGAGCGATGACAGCGCGACGAGGGCGGACCTGCGAAGGATCTCGGTCATCCTGGAAGTCGGAGCATCGTCCCCTGCACCTCCCTGCAACCCCAAACGATGTCATCCTGAGGGCGCCTGCGCCGAAACCGCGTCCGCGCGA
This sequence comes from Longimicrobium sp., assembly GCA_036389795.1. Classification (NCBI taxonomy): domain Bacteria; kingdom Pseudomonadati; phylum Gemmatimonadota; class Longimicrobiia; order Longimicrobiales; family Longimicrobiaceae; genus Longimicrobium; species Longimicrobium sp. Next base: position 9,106 of record DASVWD010000144.1, on the reverse strand, counting down.
CTGCCTGGGCGCCCGAAGGATCTGCGGACGGGGACCGCACGTCACCCGGCCTCACGCTCGGACGCGACCCGCAGATCCTTCGTCGCCGCCCTGGTTTTCGTCACTACGCCGGTTCTGCGCGGCGGCTCCTCAGGATGACAGCGTTGGTCTTCGCGCGATTCTCATTTACCCGCAGCGACCCTCCAGCCAGCCGCCGGTGAACCCGGCGCGGCAGAGCCCGCGCACGATGTACGGGTTGTCGCGCATCAGGCGCCAGACGAGGCCGCTGCGGTGGTTCTCGACCATCAGCACGATCGGGCCCTGGTCGATCCCCAGGTAGTCGCCGTCGAACCACCCCACGCCGGGGACGATGCGCCCGTGCTGCAGGGGCATCGGCTCGGTGAGGGTGGGGTTGAAGGCGTCCAGGAAGCCGTAGCGCGTGAACAGGTTCTCCCCGAAGCGCCGCCGCATCTCCATCAGCGCGGGGACGGCCACCTCCGGGGCGAAGGGGACGCTCCCGCCCGCCGCCGTGGGGACGAGCGTCCCGTCGTCCTGCACCTCGCCGGCGGCGGCGCCGCGCGCCCGGTAGGTCCAGAGCTGCCGCGGCCTGCCGTCGATGACGACGACGGTGTCCTTGGGGCCGTCGCTGGCAGTCAGCCCCCACAGGTCCGGGCCGTACCCCTTCCACCCCATCGGGTTGGCGATGGCGTACGCGCGCTGCGCCAGCGTGGCCCGCCGCGAGTTCTCGAAGTAGTCGATCCCCCGCTCCCGCATGTAGGCGTCGCGGATGCCGCGGAAGTCGATCCAGGCGTGCGAGTACTGGTGCCCGAAGAGCGGGGCGAAGTTGACGTGCTCCTGGCCGTGGAAGTCGGCCCAGCGGTAGGTGCCGGTGTACGCCGCCCACGCCGCCGGCTCCACCGGGTGCGTGGGCGAGCCCAGGGCCAGCACGTACAGGAACATCGCCTCGTTGTAGCCCCGGTAGTCGTGGGGGATGAAGCCGCGCCCCGGCTCCGGGTGCCACCCCATGGAGATGAGCGGCGCGCGCGGCGAGGCGGCCCACGCCCAGTCCACCCGCCGGTAGAGCGAGTCGGCCAGCGCGCGGATCTCGGCCTCGCGCGCGTCGCCGCGGTCGAAGTACTCGGCCGCGGCGAGGACGCCCAGCATCAGGAGCCCCGTGTCGATGGTGGAGAGCTCCACCTGCTCGAAGCGGCGCCCGGTGCGCATGTCCAGGAAGTGGTAGAAGAACCCCCGGTGCCCGGTGACGCCCGACGTCTCCGGCCCCTGCGGCGCCCGCCAGAAGAAGCGCAGCGTGGCGAGCGTGCGCTCGGCCGCCTGCTCGCGCGTCACCCAGCCGCGCTCCACGCCGACGGCGTACGAGGTGAGCCCGAATCCGACGGCGGCGACGCTGGAGAAGGACGGCGTGGGCCAGCGGTCCGGCACCAGCCCGTTGGCCGGGTTGGTGGTCTCCCAGAACCAGCGGAAGGTGCGCTCCTCCAGCGTGTCGAGGAACGCCTCCTGGCCGGCGGGCGAGGGGGCGCTCCCCGGCGCGGGAGACGTCCGCGCGCACCCGGCGGCCGGGAGGATCGTCATCACCAGCAACCCGACGAATCGAAACCGGCTCACGCGCGTCTCCGGTCGAGGAGGGAACCACACGGTGATGATTCGCCGGGGCTGGGGCGAATGAATTCGCTGCAACAACCACACGAAGTCCGCCTTCGCGGACTAGCGGGCTGCGCCCGCGCGCTGCGCGCCCGGACCCGGCCTGCCGACGCCGAAGCCCGGCCCCGCGCCGAACCAGCCTCGCGCGGTTTGCGAGGCTTCCTGCAGTTGTTGCCGCGGCTTCAGCCGCCCGGCAACCACCCCGGCGCGGGCCGGCTCCGTGCCGCAGAGCCGGCCACCGGACGCACTCACGCACTCACGCACTCACGCACTCACGCACTCACGCACTCACGCACTCACGCACTCACGACTTCGCACCTCGCACTTCGCACTTCGCACCTGCAGCCCTCACCGCGCGTTGTACTCGATCCCGATCTGCAGCCGGCGCGGGTCGCTGATGATCTGACGGGCGGTGCCGAAGTTCGGGTCGTCGCGGTTGAAGGTGACGAAGTCGCCCTCGTTGTCGAAGTTGAAGGCGTTGAACAGCTCCGCCGTCACCCCCAGGCGGCTCCCCCGCAGGTTCACGAGCTCCTTGCGCAGGCGCAGGTCCACCATCCGGTACGCGAACGCGTTGGGGATGATGAAGCTGTGCTTCGGGGGCGAGAAGCCGCCCGCCTCGAAGCAGGTGTTCGCGTTGTTGCAGTCGAAGCGCCCGCCGACGTCCTGCCTGGCCCCGCTCCCCAGGTTGATCACGCCGCTGAACTGGATCCCCCACGCCCAGGGCACGTCCACGATCCAGTTGGCCACGATGCGCAGCGGCTCGTCGTTGCGCACCTGCCGCGGGTAGTCCGTCGCGTTCGGGAAGCTGAACAGGTCGTTGAAGCCCTGGGTCTCGCGCTCGGCCAGCGTGAGCGCCAGCCCGGCGCCCCACCCCCAGCCGCTCTCCGGGCTGCCCCGGTACGGCCGGTCCACCTTCACCTGCAGCGCGTCGTACCACGTCTTCCCGTTGTCGTCGGCCAGGAGGATGTTCCCCCACCCCGGGATCGTGCGGTGCTCGAAGCAGCCGGGGACCGCGAACGAGCGCTGCGGGCAGACGAAGTTCTCGTTGGCCCAGTAGAAGGTCATGATGTTCCTGCTGCGCACCGCCGTGTAGGCGGCCGACGCCTCCACGCTCCCGAAGGCGCGCCGGACCCCCAGGTTGAAGTGCTGCGCCCGCGGCGGCCTGAGGTCGTTGGGGAGGAGCTTCACCTCGGGGGTGTTGAAGCGCACGTCCTGGATCAGCTCCAGCAGCGCGGCGCGGTCGGTGAGGAAGCGCTCCTCGAAGACCACCTCGTTCCCCGCGGGCGTGGTGCCCGGGGGCGCGAAGAAGATGGTGTAGCTCGGGTGCTGCAGCGCGAAGCTCTCCTCGATGGCCTGGTCGAAGAGGGTGCGGTCGTAGAAGATCCCCCACCCGCCGAAGATCGAGGTGCGCGCGTCGCGGTCCAGCGCCCACGAGAAGCCCAGCCGCGGCTGGAAGGCGCCCAGGAACGGCTCGCGGTCGTCGCCGTCGGTGAAGTAGCGGCCGGGGTCGAGCGGGAGGAAGAGCCGGTCCTGGTACTTCGTCAGCGAGTCGACGATGGCCCGCGGCGTCACGTAGTCGTAGTTCATCATGTGGGTCTCGTAGTCCCACCGGACGCCCAGGTTCAGCACCAGCCGCTCCGTGGGGCTCCAGTCGTCCTGCAGGTAGAGCCCGAGCTGCGTGTTGCTGGCGCCGAAGTCGGGATCTCCCGTCTGGAACTCCACGCGGTGCGGCACCGCGAAGCCGTGGAACCACGGCTCGTAGATGAAGCGCGGGTTCTCGGAGTTGCGCTTCTGGATGTCGTAGTCCAGGAAGTCGACGTTCACCCCGCCCTTGATGACGTGCTCGCCGGCCGCGCGCAGCCCGCTCCAGGTGAGGTCGTCGCGGATCGAGAAGCGCAGCTGCCGGAAGTCCTGCTCGGAGCGGTTGCTCCCGATCTCGGCGCAGCACCCGAAGCCGAAGAAGCGGTTGGGCATCCCCGGGGTGTTGGGCGTGGGGTTGTAGCGGTAGCGCTGCAGCGAGAGCGTGGCCTCGTTCAGGAAGTCGCCCGGGGTCCAGGTGTGCTTGAGGATCCCGGTGTTGACGTCGTTGTTGAAGCGGGTGGCCACCGTGAACGCGGTGAGCCCCCCGAAGTCGCGCACGTCGTTCTCGTGCCGGTGGTGGTAGGAGAGCTCCAGGAACGAGCTCGGCGTGTGCTCCCAGCTCAGCTTGGCGAAGCCCAGCGTGGAGCGGAACGGCTCGTCGAACTCGCCGTTCAGGGCGGCGAAGTTGATGGTGTCGAGCGCCGGGAACCCCGAGGGGGGCACGATGTTCACGCGCCGGGCCCGGTTCTGGTCGTTCCTCTCGAACGAGCCGAAGAAGTGCAGCCGGTCGCGGACGATCGGCCCGCCCACGTTGGCGCCGAACTGGTAGCGCTGGAAGTCGGGGCGGGCGAAGTCGGGGTTGGTGTCGGCCTCGGCGGCCTGGAAGCGGTCCAGCGCGATCAGCTCGCGGTTCTGGTAGTTGAAGAAGCCGCTCCCCTCCCAGCGGTTGGTCCCCGAGCGGGTGCTGGCGGTGATGATGGCGCTCGAGGCCTTCTGGTACTCGGCCTTGAAGTTCTGGGTGATCACCCGGAACTCGCGGATGGCGTTGCGGGGGAAGGGGTTGCCGCGGCTGGCGTCCTGCCCCGCCACCCCGCCCTGCAGGATGTCGTTCTTGTAGCTGGCGCCGTCGATGAAGACGTTGACCTGCTCGGCGCCCTGGGCGCCGGCGGTGAAGGTCTTGCGCGTGGCGTCAAGCCGGTCGCCCTGCAGCTGCGTCCCCGGCGCCAGGATCGCCAGGCTCAGGAAGTTGCGGTCGGCCGTCGGCAGGCTCTCCACCTGCTGCCGGGTGACGTTGGTGGCGACCTCCGAGGTGCGCGTCTCGGCGGCGGGCGCGGCGGCCGTGGCCGTGATCGCCTCGAGCTGCACGGCCTGCGCGGCCAGGTCGAAGTTCACGTCCAGCGTCTGCCCCACCAGGAGCTGCACGGCGCGCCGCTGCTCGCCCATCCCCACCGTGCGCGCCACCAGCTCGTACGGCCCGGGGCGGAGGCCGGCCAGGAGGAAGAAGCCGTTCTCGCTGGTGGCCGCCTGCCGCTGCTGGTTCGTCTCGGTGTTGCGCGCGGTCACGGTGGCGCCCGCCAGCTCCTCGCCGCCGGGCCCGCGCACGTAGCCGCGCAAGGACCCGGTGGTGGTCTGCGCCGCCGCCCGCGCCGGGACGAGGAGGCACGCCCCCAGCAGCACGGCCGCGAGTGCCCGGACGATGGTGTTTCCTTTCATGGTGCGCTCCTGGTGGACTGCGGGATTCACGGGCTCAACCGGGTTGCCGTACGGTGGATTCGTCTTCGGCGCGGGCGCCGCACGAGCGGCGCACGACCAGCCGGGTGGGGACCAGCTCCTGCGCGGGCGGCGCGTCGGGGTCGGCGAGCGCCTCGACCAGGATCTCCACGGCGCGGGCGCCCAGGCGGTGGACGTCCACGTGCACCGAGGTGAGCGGCGGGGAGAGGTAGCGGGCGATCGGGATGTCGTCGAACCCCGCCACCGCCACGTCGTCGGGGACCCGCAAGCCCGCCGCGCGCAGGGCGCTCATAGCCCCCACCGCCATGGAGTCGTTGGCGCAGAAGATCGCCGTCGGCCGGTCGCCCCTCCCCGCCAGTTCGCGCGCGGCGCGCCAGCCGCCGGCCTCGGTGAAGTCGCCGGGGGCCTCCCAGCGCCCGTCGGCCCCCTCCAGCCCCGCCTCGGCCAGGGCGGCGCGGTAGGCGCGCAGGCGCTCGCGGGCGTCGAAGTTGGCGTCGCCGCCGCGCACCATCCCGATCCGCCGGTGCCCGAGCGCGGCCAGGTGGCGCACCATCTCGCGCGCGCCGCCGAAGTTGTCGACATTGAGCGCGGGGAACGGCCCGCCGTCGGCCTCGCAGTTCAGCAGAACCACGGGGACTCCGGCGGGGAGCGAGGCGGCCAGCGCGGCGGCGCGCACGTTGGGCGACATCACGATCAGCCCGTCGACGCGGCCGTGCATGGCGCCGAGGGCGAACTGGATCTCGCGCTGGTCGTCGTGCGAGCTGGAGAGGAGGAGGTGGTAGCCGCTCTGGCGGGCCAGGGGGTCCATCCCCCGGATCACCTCGGAGAAGAACTCGCCGTAGAGGTCGGGGAGCACCACGCCGAAGGTGCTGGTGCGGCGGGTGATGAGGCTTCTGGCGGTGCTGTTGGGGGTGTAGCGCAGCTCGGCGGCGGCGCCCTCCACGCGCTGGCGCGTCTCCTCGCGGACCACCCCGCTGCGGTTGAGCACGCGCGACACGGTGGCCACACTCACCCCCGCCCGCTGCGCGACGTCCCGGATGGTGACGCTCACCGGCCTCCCGTGGGAGATGGGACAGGTGAAAACGTTTTCATGTAAACGTTTTCAGGAATACGTCGGGGCGGCCCGCCTGTCAAGGCTCCTCGCGCCGGCTCCGGTCCGCGCGAACGTGGCGCCGCACACCGCTCTCTTCGATCGGTGAGGATGCGAGCGCGCGGGCGGGCTCCCGTGCCGGGCGCGGCTGCAGAAAAAGCATCACACGGAGCCACCGGGGTCAGCAGAGAACCCCTGGGCCCGCGAGGGCCGGATCAAGACCCTTGCGCAAGCGGGAGCGGGGACGCTAGAGAGAGTGGTGACGGGGAGGGCGGGTGACCGCCGCCGGAGTCGACCAGCCAGATCCACGACAGGAGGGAGTCGGATGCCCCAGGCTCGCGTTCTACCGCCCCTCGGCGCCTGCGCCGCCGCCCTCCTCGTCTGCGGCGCCTGCGCGCTCCCCTACCGGCAGGGGGCGGAGCCGGCCCCGGACGACGCGCCGGCCAACCGGATCCAGGTGCTCCACCCGTTCCTGGCCGAGCGGATCGTGGCGCTCGAGGCCCGGTCGCCGCGGCTCAAGGAGGCGCTGGACGCGGTGCGGGCGGGGAGCGTCCCGGTGCTGGTGGGCACGCCGGAGCTGCTCCACGACTCGGTGCCCTGGCTGGGGGTGGAGATGACGTCGGGGCGCCTGGCCGAGTTCGCCGCGTACGTCGACACGGCCAGCGGCGCGGTGAACGTGTCGGTGATCCGCGTGGACCTGCGCCGGATCGCGGCGTACCAGACCACCGACATCCCGCCCGTCGCCACCTGGTTCAGCGCCGAGGAGCGGCAGGCGCGCTTCGAGCGGGCCGTGGACGCCATCCTCATCCACGAGCTGTGGGGGCACCTGGTGCCGCTGGCGCGGACGTGGAGCATCGCATCGCACTGCCGCGACCCGCTCCCCGGCCAGCGCGAGCTGGACTCGTGCGTCATGCAGCGCGAGAACGAGCTCCGCGCCGAGCTGGGCCTCTCCCCCCGCGTCAGCTACGCGCTCGACTCGGGGTGGTGACTGTCACCGGCGAGCGCGCGAGCGGCCCGTGAAGCCCACGGGCCGCTCTGCTTTTGCGCCGTTGGCCTTTATGCTCTTTGCAAATCCAAGCCGGTAACCGCGCCTTATCTTCTCGACGCGATAGGTTTCGTAGGGGCGAGCATGCGAGTCCGAGCAGAGGTGGCATCGGCGCAAGAGGCCGCCTTCCGCGCATGAGCCGGCATCCGTCGGTCGAGGCATGCCTCGCCCCTACGGATTACCCGATCAGAATCGCAAAGAGCATCAGGCGGACGGAGCCGGGAGCGGAGGGGCCTCGCCCCGCGCGAGCTTCTCCACGATCTCGTCCATGCTCGCGAACACCTCCTCCGGAGCATGCGCCCGGAGCGACTCCAGCGTGGTGTAGCCCGCGACACCGCCCCGAAGGCGAGGCTCTCCGCGCGCGCGGCGTGCAGGTCGCGGAGCTCGTCGCCGATGCAGATCGCCGCGGCGGGAGGGACGCCGCTGGCGCGCAGCACCCTCCTGAGCCTGGCCCGCTTGCCCGAAGAGGCCCGCGCCGCACCCGTAGTCCCGCACCAGCGCCGCGTTCTCCAGCCCGAGGACGCGGCGGACGTTCGCGTACGAGTTGGAGGTGACGATCGCGAGCGCGACGCCCCGGTCCGCGAGGCGCCGCAGCAGCCGGTCCACTCCGGGGAAGAGCGGGATCCGGCCGATGTCGCTCGCCATCCGCGCCCGCATGTGCGGGCGACCAGAGGCACCTTCCACCCCGGCAGCCCGAGGTGGGCGACGATCTTCCGGGCGTCGCAGCCCCGCGCAGCGCCTCGACCTCGTGCTCCTCGACGCGCCGGAACCCGTAGCGGTCGGCGGCGTCGTTCAGGCAGCCGAGGAACCAGGGGAACGAATCGGCCAGCGTGCCGTCGAAGTCGAAGATGGCGAGCCTGTACCTCATCGCGCTCTCTGCGTGGGACTCCGGAAGCGGCCCGATCCAGGCGGACGCCGCCGCGGGGGCGCCCACCACGCCCGGTCGCCGGTTCGCATCTTGCTGGCCGGGGGGCGGAAACCGTCCCACGCACCCCCGACTCGACGCGACTCTCTGCCGGACGACGCATGGCGGGCTTCGAAGGGCTTCTCACCGGCCGCACCCTGGCCGGCCGCTACACCATCGGCGAGGTGATCGGCCGCGGCGGCTTCGCGGCGGTCTACGAGGCCACCGACGAGCGGCTGGACCGCGTGGTGGCGGTGAAGGTGATCACGCTGGGCGGGCCGGAGGAAGTGCAGGAGGAGGTCCGCAGGCGCTTCCACCGCGAGGCCCGCGCGAGCGCCAGCCTGCACCACCCCAACGTGGTGTCGGTCTACGACTTCGGCACCGACCCGGAGCTGAAGCTGGACTTCCTGGTGATGGAGCGCCTGCGCGGCGAGGACCTGCGCGCCCGCATGCGCCGCGGCGAGCCGATCCCGCCGCCGATGGCCATCCGCATCCTGCGCGAGGCCGCCGACGGGGTGGACGCCGGGCACCGCATCGGCCTGGTGCACCGCGACCTGAAGCCGGGGAACATCTTCCTGGCGCAGCTCAACCGCGCCGGCTGGTTCCGCGTGTGCGTGGTGGACTTCGGGATCGCGCGCATCGTGGAGGGCGACGACACCACGCGCATCACCCACCACGGCATCCCCCTCTCCCCCGCGTACGCCTCGCCCGAGCAGCTCCGCGGCGACCCGGAGCTGAGTCTGGCGTCGGACGTGTTCAGCCTGGGGGTGATCGGATACGAGCTGCTCGCCAGCGAGCGCCCGTTCAAGGGCGACCGCCTGCACCCGCCGCCGGGCGGCTTCCCCCCGCCGAGGCCGCTCCGCGAGCTGAACCCGGCCGTGCCGGAGTCGGTGGCGCAGGCCGTTCACCGCGCCCTGGCCGAAGACCTGGACGAGCGCTTCCCCGACGCCGGCGCCTTCGCCGCCGCCCTGGCCGCGGGCGAGGCGGAGCTGTCCCCCGCGCCGGCCGACACGACGCCCCCAGCCGCGCCCGGGCTCGCCGCCGCACCGGCGATCGCCGCCGGCCTCGCCGCGCCTGCAGAGGCCGCCGCGGCTTCCGACGCCGCAGTCGCCCCGGA
>DASVWD010000143.1 GCA_036389795.1 Longimicrobium sp. | reverse complement strand
GCTTTCTGATAAAGCCTCACACAGAGGACACAGAGAACACAGAGAAACTTCAATCGCGTCTTCAGTTCCTCCGTGTTCTCTGTGTCCTCTGTGTGATTCCCAATCTGTTCGCAACCAGAACAATGCTCGGCAATCTGGTATGATTTGAGCAAAATGAAGATGCCGCTCCCGGAAGCTTCCGGAAGCGACCCTCGTTTCTTCGGCTCGGGATGGAGGTCGCGCCTTTGAGATCCAAGTTACCGCGCAGGGGAGCATCGCCCCTGTGCGTCCGTAGCTGCTGCTACTTCGTCTCCAGCCAGTTGTCGCCGACGCCGCTCTCCACCTTGAGGGGGACGGTGAGCTCGGCGGCGTTCTCCATGCGGTCGCGCACCAGTTCCAGGTAGGGCTCCTCCTGGCCGGCGGGGACCTCGAAGAGGAGCTCGTCGTGCACCTGCACCAGCATCTTCGCGGGGCTCTGCCTCGCCTCCAGCTCCTTCTGGATAGCGATCATGGCGATCTTTATCAGGTCGGCCGAGCTGCCCTGGATCGGGGCGTTGGTGGCCGCGCGCTCGCCGAAGGAGCGCACGTTGAAGTTGCGCGCGTTGATCTCGGGGATGTAGCGCCGCCGGCCCGTGAGCGTCTCCACGTAGCCGATGGTGCGCGCCTTCTCCATCTGCTCGTCCAGGTAGCGCCGCACCCCGGGGAAGCGCCGGAAGTACTCGTCGATGAACTCCTTGGCCTCGGCGGTGCTCATCCCCAGCTTCTGGCCGAGCGCGAAGGGGCCGATCCCGTAGATCACCGCGAAGTTCACCGTCTTGGCCCGGTCGCGCATCTCGCGCGTCACCGCGCCCGGGTCCACACCGAAGATGAGCGCCGCCGTCTGCCGGTGGATGTCGGCGCCCGCGCGGAACGCTTCCACGAACGCCTCGTCGCCCGAGTAGTGCGCCAGGATGCGCAGCTCGATCTGCGAGTAGTCGGCCGAGACGAAGCGCATCCCCTCCGCCGGGATGAAGCCGCGGCGGATCTCGGCCCCCATGTCGGTGCGGATCGGGATGTTCTGCAGGTTGGGGTCGGACGACGCCAGGCGCCCCGTGGCCGCCACCGTCTGGTTGAACGAGGTGTGGATGCGCCCCGTCTCGGGGTTCACGCTCCGCGGCAGCGCGTCGATGTAGGTGCCCAGCAGCTTGTCGATCTGCCGGTGCTGCATCAGCAGCTCGGGGAGGCGGTGCCCCTCGGCGGCCAGCGCCTGCAGCACGTCCACGTCGGTGCTGGCGCCCGTCTTGGTCTTCTTCACCACCGGCAGCCCCAGCTTGCCGAAGAGGATCTCGCGCAGCTGCGGCGTGGAGCCGATGTTGAACTCCTGCCCGGCCTCGGCGTAGATCGCCGCCTGCACCTCGCGCAGCTGGGCGCGCAGCTGCCCGCCCATCACCGCGAAGAAGCCCTCGTCGATGCGGATGCCGTTCCACTCCATCTCGGCCAGAACGGTGACCAGCGGCATCTCGATGTCGCGGAAGAGCCGGTCCAGGTGCAGCCGCTCCAGCTCGGGCCGGAAGCGTCCGTACAGCCTGAGCGCCACGTCGGCGTCCTCCGCCGCGTAGTCGGCCGCCCGGCGCAGCTCCACCTCCGCGAACTCGACCTGCGCCTTCCCTTTCCCCGTCACCTCGTCGTAGGCGATGGTCTTGTGGTCCAGGTGCTGGAGCGCCAGCGAGTCCAGCCCGTGCTCGCGGCGGCCCGGCTCCAGCAGGTAGCTGGCGACCATGGTGTCGAAGTCGATCCCGGCCAGCGCGATCCCCTCCCGGCGGAAGACCAGGAAGTCGTACTTGAGGTTCTGCCCCACCTTGCGCACCCCAGGGTCCTCCAGCAGCGCCACCAGCTCGCGCATCTCCGGCGACTCGAGCGCGGGGAGGTTCTTCGGCCCCTGCTGCTTCCGTGACTCGGGCGACGGGTCTCCCGCGCCGCCCAGCAGGTCGCCCTGCGCGGGGCTGGGCAGCCGATGGCGGAAGGGGAGGTAGAAGGCCTCGCCCTCCTTCAGCGCCAGCGAGATCCCGCACAGCTCCGCGCGCATCGGGTCGGTGCTGCTGGTCTCCGTGTCCACCGAGAAGAACCCCTGCTCGCGCGCGCGGCGCACCACCTCGAGCACCTGCGCGGGCGAGTCGAGCAGCTTGTAGTCCGTCGGCATCCGCTCGCGCTGCTTCTCCTCCTCGGGCGCGGCGTAATCGCGGATGAGCGTGTGGAACTCCAGCTCCAGGAACAGCTCGCGCAGCCGCGCGCGGTCGGGCTGCTGCAGCTGCATGCTCTCCAGGTCCAGCTCCAGCGGCAGGTCGGTGCGGATGGTGACCAGCTGCTTGGAGAGGAGGGCGTCGCCCCCGAACGCCTGCAGCGACTCCCGCGCGCGCTTGCCCTTGACCTCGGCGGCGTGGGCCAGGATCTCCTCCACGGGCCCGTACTCCTCGATCAGCTGGATCGCCGTCTTGGGCCCGATCCCGGGGACGCCGGGGACGTTGTCGCTGGAGTCGCCGATCAGCCCCAGGTAGTCGACCACGCGCTCGGGCGGCACCCCCAGGCGCTCGTGGGCGTTGCGCGTGTCCACCCACTCCTCCTCCACCGCCGCCGGGCCGCCGCGCCCCGGGTTCAGCAGGCACACGTGGGGGCGGATGAGCTGGTAGAAGTCCTTGTCGCCCGAGACGATCACGGCCTCCAGCCCCGCGTCGGCCGCCTTGTCCGCCAGGGTGCCGATCACGTCGTCGGCCTCGTAGCCCTCGAGCTCCAGCACGGGGATGCGGAACGCCTCCACCAGGGAGCGGATGCGCGGCAGCGACGCCTCCAGCTCGTCGGGCATCTTCTCGCGGGTGGCCTTGTAGGCGGGGTAGACGATGTGCCGGTCGCTGCTCCCCGCGTCGAACACCATCCCCAGGTAATCGGGCTCGTGCTTCTCGATCACCTTGAGCAGGAAGCGCGTCACCCCCCACGCGGCGGAGGTGTTCTCGCCCCGGGAGGAGACGAGCGGCCGCGACACCAGCGCGAAGAAGGCGCGGTAGATGAGCGCGTAGCCGTCGATCAGGTACAGTCGCGGGCGGGTCTTGTCGGGCTTTTCCACCATCGTCGTCGCGCGGAGAGGTCGGGCTCGGGTGTCCGGAGCGGGCGGAATCTATCCCCCGTGACGGGCGCCGGCAAAGCGTGCGCGACGGCTGGACGAACGGCGTCCCGCTGCACAGTTTGTGGCACCTCCACCCTTTCCGCGTGCCGCCATGCTCCCCTCGGAATCCATCCTCCCCCTCGGCTCTCCGGAAGGACGCGCCGTCGTGGCCGGGCTACGCGGCGCGCCCGGCGGTGTCACGGTGCTGCTGGGGAGCGCGATCTCGCAGTTCGATCCGAGCGGCGTCCCCACGGGAGGGGCATTCACCGCGGCGATCGGAGCGCACCTGGCCGAAGGCGCCGTCACCGACCGCGACACCCTGCTCGGCCTGCTCTGGGAGACCGCGTTCGAGCACGTGATGGAGCGCTGCCCGGAGCCGGAGGTCGTGCGCCGCGAGCTCTCGGCTGCGCTCTGCGCCACGCCGGCCAACGACGTGCACCGCGCGTTCGCCCGGCTGGCCGAGGCGGGCGTGGTGCGACACCTGGTCACCACGAACTACGACACGGGACTGGAGGCGGCGTTCAAGGAGTGCTGCCCGGCGCTGCCGCTCGCGCCGGTGCGGCGGAGGGCGGAAACGCGTGTGCTCGGCGGCGGCGAGCCGCACGTGCTGTTCAAGATCCACGGCTGCGCCCTCCCCGCGTTCGCGCGGAAGATGGCGTTCCGTCTGAGCGACGAGGCCGAGCTGCCACGGTGGAAGCGCGAGTTGCTCGGGCGACTGGTGGCCGGACGCCCGCTGCTGGTGGCGGGATACTCGGGCATGGACTTCGAGATCTGCCCCGTGTTGACCCGGATGGGCGCGTCGCGGATCGTCTGGCTAACCTTCGACCCGCTGACGGACAACGCCCGTGCCGTGGTGGACGAGGCCGACGCCGTGGTGCTGCAGGGAGACGTGCAGGTGCTCGTGGGGCAGTTGGGCGCGCCGTCTTCGGCGACGCGCAGCACGGCGTCGGCGGACGTTGTCGAGCGCATCTTTGCGGGAATGGACGCGCGGCGCCTGGACCTGTGGCGGGCGCGCATCTTCGGCGAGATCGGCTGCGGGAAGGAGGCCGAAGCGGCGGCAAGGCGGCTGCTCGACACCGCATCGTCGGAAGCGGAGCGTGCCGAGGCGCTGGCCGAGCACGCGCGCGCCATCTTCCACCTGGGACGCTACTTCGACGCCGCCGCCGAGTACCGCGAGGCCGCCGGGGCGTTCCGGCGGAGCGGCAGCGTGGCGGCGTTGCGGGGGGCGCTGCACGGGCTGGCGGAGTCCAGCCGGTGCGCCGGGCGCTTCGTGGACGCGTGGAAGGCGATCCGTGCCGTCGAGGATCTCGCGCGGAACACGCCCGACCCGGAGCAGCGCGCGGAGGCCGAGGTGAACGCGGCGGTGCTGCGCGTGACGCTGCGGCGGCACCTGTACCAGATCGCCTGCGCGCTCCCCGGCTCGCCCGGCGCGGCGGCGCTGCGAGAGGCCGCCGCGCGGGACCTGCGCGTCGTCGCCGCGCGTGCCGCGGCGAGGGGCGGATGGCTGTTCCTGGCGCAGGCCCGGCTCTGGGCCGATCGCTACGCGGTGCCGTGGGACCGGGTCTACACCGGCCCGATGCGGATCCTGGACGCGGGGAAGAGCTACGGGCAGCTCGGCTACGTTACCGCGAAGATGATGGCGCTGCGCGACCGGCTTGCGAAGGGCGACGTTCCCCCGGACGCCGCGAAGGAGGCGCAGCGCTACTTCGACACGCTGTACAAGATCGGCTCCATTCCCGAGGCCTGGAAGCTCGCCCACATGATCCGCCGCGTCCTCGGCCCGGGTGTGCTCAATGCTGAGGCGGAGAAACGGGCGCGCGACGCGAAGCGGCAGTGCCAGTACACGCCCCTCATGCGGCTCCTGCAGAAGATCGCCGGCTGAATCGGCGACTCTCGTGGATCGCACTGCCGTTCCGGCCACCGCACATCGCCGCCATCCCTGCATTCCGCCCGCCGCCGTCCCGGCCCTCCGGGCGCGCATCCTCATGCAACCCCGACGGCGGAACCCCCCCGTCCCGCGTGCTGGATCGCGCGCGGGGGATGTCCCATAATGTCCTGGTCCGCCGCTCGCGTCCCCAGCGCCCGGATGAGCTTTTCCGCTGCGTTCTCACGCGTGACCGTCTCCCGTCCCCGTCGTCAATCTCCCGAACACCGTCGCAAAACTGGTCGCCTCCGCGAGCGTCCGCCGAACGTGTGGGGATGGCGGACTTCGAGGCGCCGCAAGGGTTTTCGGGTTTCGCCCGTCGTGGCCCGCGGCCTGCCTTCTACGGGCGCCGCATCCCACGACCCGATCCCCGACCGACCCACCCGACACGCCGCAGGGACCCGATGGTAGCCGCCGCCTTTCCCGAACCGCTGTCCAGGCCGCGCCCGCGCCTGTGGAACGCCCCGCCCGCCCGCCCCGCCGTCAAGTGGCCCGAGCTGCGGGAGGTGATCGGCACCGAGCAGCTGCTCGAGGCGATCAACCGGGAGCTGGCGGCGCGGCAGGAGACCGCGTCCGTGCGCGTGGGCGCCGGCCGCTGGGAGATCGCCGAGTACTCGGCGGGGTGCAACTGGTCGGAGAGCAGCCTGATCGTGCGCGTGCACGGCTCCGCCGGCCCCGAGGTGTTCGCCGTGCTGCGCCAGGTGCTCGCCGACGTGCGCGCCCGCTACAACGTGGCCGGCGACGAGCCGGAACCCGCGGACGGGCGGCGCGGGTTCGATTGGACGGGCAGGAGCGAGCGGGACCTCCAGGCGAGCAGCCTTCCATGAGCGACCACGCGATCCGGTTCGACCCCGACCCCCTGGCCGAGCTGGTCGAGGCCGTCATCGCCGAGGGCCGCGCGCTGGGCGTCGCCCCCGAGGTGCTGCTGCGGATGACCGCCGAGGCGTTCGACTTCCTCGGCGCCCGCACCCCGCGCCCGCCGGTCGCCCGGACGGAAACGGCGCAGGCATAGCCAGGAAATCCATCCAGCAGCCGAAAGCGGCGGGGGAGGCGATCTGCCTCCTCCGCCGCTTCTTCAACAGAAAAAGCCTCACACGGAGTCAACGGAGGAAACGGAGAACCCCTTTGCAGTTCTCCGTTGACTCCGTTGACTCCGTTGACTCCGTTGACTCCGTGTGAGACATGCAGTTTGGATCCCGGCCGTCAGGCGACGCAGACGGAGGGTCGCCGGCCCGCCCGCGACGCAACACCGTGCGACCGCAAACCGCCTCCCGCTTGATGCAAACGTCCGGATGCGGCAGATTGGCAGCCGGTCCCGGCGGGCAGCGCGGCCGTTCGGCTCGCTGCCGCCCGCGGCGTCTCTTCCCCAACCCCGAGCGAACGATGTACGCACTCACCACCCGACGCGCCCGGCACGTGCTGGCGCCGCTCGCGGCCGCCGCGCTGCTGGCCGGCACCGCCGGGGCGCAGAACCGCCCCGCCCAGCCGGACGGCTACCTGGTGCCGCCCGCGCCGATCCCGCAGATCCTGGCCGCCGAGCCCACCCCCGGCGTGTCGGTGGCGCCGGGGCGGCGCACCCTCGCGCTCCTGGGGCGCGAGAACCTCCCCGGGATCTCCGACCTGTCCGAGCCGTGGCTGGGGCTGGCGGGCTTCCGCATCAACCCGCGCAGCAACGGCCCCGCCACCAGCCGGTTGGGCTTCCTGAACGGCATCACCTTCCAGGACGTGGAGGGCGGGGCCAAGCGCCAGGTGCGGCTCCCGCAGGGCGCGCGCGCGGCCTACACCGTGTGGTCGCCCGACGGGTCGAAGCTGGCCTTCGGCAACTTCACCGCCCAGGGGATCGAGCTGTGGGTGGCCGACGCCCGCACCGGGCAGGCCACGCGCCTGCTGCCGGCGGTGCTGAACGCCGCGGCGGGGACGCCGTTCCGCTGGCTCCCCGACGGCTCCGGGCTGCTGGCGCGGCGGGTGATCGCCGGCCGCGGGGCCGAGCCGCAGGCCTCGCGCGTGCCCGCCGGCCCGCTGGTGCAGGAGAACATGGGCCGCGCCTCGCCCAACCGCACCTACCAGGACCTGCTGCAGAGCCCGCACGACGAGCGGCTCTTCGACTACTACTTCACCGCCCAAGTGGTGCGCGTCCCCTTGAGCGGCGGCGCCCCCCAGCCCGTCGGGCAGCCGGGGGTGATCACCGACTTCAGCGTCTCGCCGAGCGGCCAGTACGTGCTGGTGACGCGCCTCAAGCGACCGTACAGCTACCTGGTGCCCTCGTCGCGCTTCCCGTACGAGGTGCTGGTGCTGGACGCGCGCGGGAACACGGTCAAGCGCGTCGCCGACATCCCGCTCACCGACAACCTCTCGCCCGCCTTCGACGCCGTCCCCACGGGGCCCAGGAGCGTCACCTGGCGCTCCGACGCCCCCGCCACCCTGGCGTGGGTGGAGGCGCAGGACGGGGGCGACCCCGCCCGCCAGGCCGCCGTGCGCGACCGCATGTTCGTGCTGGAGGCGCCCTTCACCGGGCAGCCGCGCGCGCTGGCCGACCTGGACCAGCGCTACGCCGGCGTGGTGTGGGGGCGCGACGACTTCGCGCTGGTGCTCACCCAGTGGTTCAACACACGGCGCGAGAAGCGCTGGGCGGTGGCCCCGGGGCGGCCCGGCGTGCAGCCGCGCCTGCTGCTGGAGCGCGGCGCGCAGGACCGCTACGCCGACCCCGGCTTCCCGGTGACCACCACCACCCCCAGCGGCCACTCGGTGATCCTGTTCTCGCCCGACGGCGGCTCGCTGTACCTGAGCGGCGAGGGCGCCTCGCCCAAGGGCGACTACCCGTTCCTGGACCGGATGAACGTGGCCAGCGGGCAGAGCGAGCGCCTCTGGCGCGCCGAGGACCCGTACTACGAGACCGTGGTCACGCTGCTCACCCCCGACGCGAGCCGCGTGCTCACCCGGCGCGAGTCGCTCACCGACCCGCCCAACTACTACGTCCGCACGCTCCCGGGCGGGCAGGCGCGGGCCATCACCAGCTTCCCCGACCCCGCGCCGCAGCTGGCCGGGATCCAGCGGCAGCTCGTCACCTACCGGCGCGCCGACGGCGTGCAGCTCTCCGCCACCCTGTACCTGCCGCCGGGCTACGACCCCCAGCGCGACGGGCGGCTGCCGGTGCTGATGTGGGCGTATCCGACCGAGTTCCGCGACGCCGCCTCGGCCGGGCAGGTGCAGGACTCGCCCAACCGCTTCTCGCGCCCGGGCGGGATCAGCCACCTGTTCCTCCTCACCCAGGGGTACGCCATCTTCGACAACCCCACCATGCCGATCGTGGGCGAGGGCGAGAAGGAGCCCAACGACACCTACATCGAGCAGCTGGTGGCCAGCGCCCAGGCCGCCGTCGACAAGGTGGTGGAGATGGGGGTGGGCGACCGCGACCGCATCGGGATCGGCGGGCACAGCTACGGCGCGTTCATGACGGCCAACCTGCTGGCGCACAGCGACCTGTTCCGCGCGGGGATCGCGCGCTCGGGGGCGTACAACCGCACGCTCACCCCGTTCGGCTTCCAGGCCGAGCAGCGCACCTACTGGCAGGCGACCGACACGTACACCAGGATGAGCCCGTTCACCTACGCGAACCGGATCAACGAGCCGATCCTGATGATCCACGGCGAGATGGACGACAACTCGGGGACCTTCCCGATCCAGAGCGAGCGGATGTACGCCGCGCTCAAGGGCCACGGCGCCACGGTGCGCTACGTGGTGCTCCCCTACGAGGCGCACGGCTACCGCGCCCGCGAGTCCACGCTGCACACTCTGGCCGAGATGGTGCGCTGGATGGACCGCTACGTGAAGAACGCCGGCCCGCGCCAGCAGCAGCCCGCCCAGCCCGCGACCAGCGCCTCGCGCAGCAACTGAGCGGCACCGGGATCGATCGGCGGAGGTGACGACGGGCGGCGGCTCCCCGGTGCGGGGCCGCCGCCCGCCGTTTGGTCGATTGTCCGACGCGCATCGGCGCATGCCGCGGCGGGGTGCCCCCCTCCCAGCCTCCCCCCGCAAGCGGTGGGAGGGGACGCGGGGGCGAGTCTCGCGCTTCTCATCACCGTCATCACACACGTCGTCTCGTAGGGGCGAGGCCTGCCTCGACCGCGCCGAGGCTGCCGCGACACCGAAACTCGCCATCCACCGCGGCACTCGTCGCCCGCGTGCGGTTGAAGCCTCGCGCGCGCCGATTCCACCCTCCGCGCCGACGGCCGTGGCGAGGCTTGCTGCGGTTGTTGCCGCGGCTTCAGCCGCCCTTCCGGCCCCACCGGACGCGCTAATCCTCCCCTAACCAACGATCTTCCTCCGCCCGCTGTAACCCTGCGCGTCGCAACCCCATAGCAGGTTGCCGTCGCACCCGGACACCCGAGAGGAAGACCGATGAAGATCCGATCCCTGGCGCTGGCGGTGGCGCTCCTGGCGCCGGCCCCGCTCCTGGCGCAGCAGGACCAGCCCCGCCCCGACCGGCCCGAGCGCCTCCGCATGGAGGGGCGCCACGAGGGAATGCACGGCCGCATGCGCGGCATGCGCCGCCCCCGCGGCAACCCGCTCCAGGGCCTGCTGGAGCGCCGCGAGCAGCTCCGCCTGACGACCGACCAGGTGCGCCGCCTGGAGACCATCCAGCAGCGCCTGGAGAGCCAGGCCCGCCCGCTGCGCGAGCGCATCACGGCCCTGCACGAGCAGGCGGTGCCGGGGCTGCGCGAGCGGCGCGGCGAGCCGGGCGAGCGCGGCGGCGAGCGGCCGCGGCTCACCCCCGAGCAGCGCCAGGCGCTGGAGCGCGCCCGCGAGCAGGCGCGCCCGCTGGCCGAGCAGCTCCGCGAGGCGCACCGCACCGCCATGCGCGAGGCGATGGACGTGCTCACCGACGCGCAGAAGCAGCAGATCCGCGAGTTGCGCCGCGAGCACGGCCGGCGCGGCGAGCGCGGCCGCCGCTTCCGCGGGGAGCGGGGCGAGCGCGAGCGCATCGAGCGCGGGGAGCGCGGCGAGCGTCCCCGGTCCTGAGCAGCCGGCGCCGGGTCCGACCCAAGGCGCACGGCATCACGGCCCGCCGGGAACCTTCCCGGCGGGCCGCTTTTCTTCATCGGCCGATCCGGGAAGAGGCCACCGGACCTGCATCACTACCGGATCAACTGATACCGGATTCCAGGAATCAGTGTGCAATCCGGTCCTTTCGCGAACCATACCATGTCATTCCGAGCGGCGCCGCGGCACCGATCCGGATTTCACACTTCAGCTGGGCGGCGCCCGAGGAATCTACTCACCCCGCCCGGACGCTGGCTCCATGCATCGGTCCGGCCTCCTGCCGGCCGCGAGTAGATTCCTCGGGAGCCCGGCCGACTTCGGTGGCAAACGCGAGATCAGCGCATCGGGCTCCACTCGGAATGACAGCTTCCCAATGCACAGCGAATCTCGAAAACGGTATGAATCCGAAAAGACCTGCCTCACGCAGGTCGGCGGTCAGGGGAGAGGTTTCTCTGCTGATTCCGCTGACTCTGCGTGAGGCCTGCCGTTTTCCGGGTCAGCCCTGGTCCGTACGCGTGCCTCGCAGGCGCTCGACCAGGGCGGCCATGTCGTCCGGCAGGGGGGCCTCGAAGGCGAGCGCCGCGCCGGTGGACGGGTGGGCGAAGGAGAGGCGGGACGCGTGCAGCGCCTGCCGCCCGATCAGCCCCGCGCCCGCGCGGCCGTACTGGCGGTCGCCCAGGACGGGGTGGCCGGCGTGCAGCATGTGCACGCGCACCTGGTGCGTGCGGCCCGTGTCGAGCTCCAGCTCCAGCAGCGTGGCCGCGGGGAAGCGCTCCACCACGCGGAAGCGGGTGCGCGCGGGCTCGCCGTCGGGGCGCACGGAGCGCAGGTGGGGCGCGCGCGGGTGCGGGCCGATCGGCGCGTCGAGCACCCCGGCGTCTTCGGCGACGGAGCCCTCCACCAGGGCCAGGTAGACGCGGACCAGCTCGCGCTCGCGCAGCTGCCGGTCCAGCCGCTGGTGCGCGTCGGCGGACTTGGCGAAGAGCACCAGCCCCGAGGTGTCGCGGTCGATGCGGTGCACGGGGCGCACCTTGGCGCGCAGGCCCTGCCGCTGGAAGTGGTGCGCCACGCCGTGCGAGAGGGTGGCCTTCTGCTCGGGCGAGGTGGGGTGGACGAGGACGCCGGCCGGCTTGTCGAGCACCAGCACGTCGGCGTCTTCGTGGACGACGGAGAGCTCCATCGCCACGGGCTCCAGGCCGGCCTCCTCCTCGTAGCGCACGCGCGCGGCCACCACGTCGCCCGCCTTCACCTTGCGGCCCAGGAACGCGGGGCGGCGGTTCAGCAGGATCCCCCTGGCCCGGGTGAGCTTCTGGATCATCCGCCGCGAGATCCCCATGGTCCCGGTGAGGACCTCCTGCACGGTGCGCCCCGCCTCGCCCTCGCCCACCGTGTGCTCCGTCCACCGACCGCCTCCCGGCTCCCGTCCCGCCAAGGCTCTCCTCCCGCGTCGCCGTCCGCCGTCGATCCCGCCCTGCGTGCAGCATCCGTACTCGCGGGGACAAGATGGGGAGAAGGCCCGGCGGGCGCACCTCCGCCCCGTGGAGGAGAAGAGGACGGGGAAGAGAAATTCCTTTTGCGCCGACGGGCGCTCGCTTAGCTTCGTCGGGGCCGCTTCGGCTCCCCTCGCGGCACCCTCCGGCGGCCCGGCGCGCACGCCCGGGCTCCCTCGCCTCCTCACCATTCCCACGGACGGAGATTCCATGGCCCGCAAGATCGTCACGCACTACGCCGTCTTCCACAACGTCGGCGGCACGTCGTCGGTGGTGGTCTACTACCAGGGCGGCGGCGCCGACACCATCGCCAACCTCCCGCTGGCCGAGGCGCGCCACGTGGTGGACCTGCTGCGCAACGAGAAGCCGATGTCGTACGACGCCGACCTCAAGCGCCTCTCCACCTACAACCCCGAGCCGGTCGGGGAGGGGGAGTAGATGGCCCGCAAGACGGTCGCGAGCTACGCGGCCTTCCAGAACGTGGGCGGCACCGTGTCGGTGGTGGTCTACTACGCCGAGGGCGGGGCCGACACCATCGCCGGGCTGGGGAGCGAGGAGTCGGAGTACGTGCTCGACCTCCTGCGCAACGAGAAGCCGGTCACCTACGACGCCGCGCTCAAGCGGCTCTCCACCTCCACCATGGAGCCGGTGGGCGAGACGGAGGCCGCGCCCGACCTGGCGGCCTGGCTCGCCGCGCACCCGGCGGTCTGCTCGGCGCTGGTGTGGGAGTCGCCGTCGGGCGCGCTGGCGTACCCGGGGTGGCCGCAGTCCCGCAAGGACGCGCTGCGGGCCGCCTTCCTGGGCGCCTGGAACCGCCAGCCCACGGGGCTCGCCGACCCGCCCGCCAACCTGGCGGCGCTCGCCGACAACGCCTTCCCCACCACGGTGATCTCCGAGGCGCAGGCGTGGGGGCTCTTCGCCGCGCACGTGGGGCTGTCGCTGGCGATCGAGCTGGGCCAGTGGGTGCCGTGGTCGCTCACCGGCTACCCGGCCGACCAGCTCCCGTACCTGCTGGACAGCCGCGAGATGTTCCGCTGGCGCGCGGCCCAGTCCGGGTACGAGGTGGAGTTCTCGAAGGGCGCGGCCACGCCCGCCCCGCCGGACGTGGTCTTCGCCTTCCTGGGAACGCAGGGGCTCATCGGGCACGACCGCCTGTCCACGCTGGGGAAGCTGCTGGAGTGGTCGCGGGCGAACCTGATCCACTTCTCGGGGCCGTACGAGGCCGGGAACATGGAGGCGCAGTGGCAGTACCGCGGCCTCCCGCCCGTGTCGCGCGTGATCTCCGGCACTCCCACCACCGGGAACGCCACCATCCGCAACCGCACGGGCGGGTGCTGGGGGACCACGGGGTTCCTGCGCGCGCTGCTGCGGGTGCTGAACGTCCCCGCGCGCCTGGTGACGGCGGGCGGGCACGCGATCCCGCACTTCGTCTCCGAGGGGCGCTACCTGACGCACGGCGACGACCCGTACAACGCGCTCACCCGGTGCACGCCGCCGTACCCGGCCGGGGAGCTGCTGATCGACCAGGCCCGCTTCGACGCCTGGTTCGGCGCGGGGGTCCCCGACGCGCAGAAGAGCAACAACGTGGGCCGGCGCCCGCGCGAGCTGGCCATCCAGCACCTGCCGAACTACCTGCTGCGCGAGCACTGCGAGGACCTGGCGGCCAATCGCCCGCACACCGAGAGCGAGGTGCTGGAGACGCTGCGCAACTGGACTGTGGCCGAGCTGGAGGCGGCGCAGCTCTGGCAGCGGATGGACGCGAAGATCGCCGGGATGGGCGGCTGCGCGAACGTCCCCTTCAGCTGATCATCGAATCCGGTAAAAGACTTTTCTCACGCCAGAGCAGCAGAGTCAGCAGAGAACACCTTCGTTTTCCTCTGCTGACTCTGCTGCTCTGCGTGAGTCCTGAAGTTTTTCCGAATCTGACACGAGACCGCCGCGCCGGCTTCGGGCGCGGTTTCTCGCCGCGCCCCGGCGCGCTATGATGTCCCTCCCCTCATCTCCGATCCACCGATCCCAGGAGGAACCCGTGATCCGATCCCTCGTCAGCGCGGCGGCGGCCACGGCTGCGCTGCTCCTCGCGTCGGCGTCCGACTCGCACGCCCAGCGCGCGGCCGCCACCAACTACCCCCTGCGCGGCTCGGGGACGGTGGTGCTGCGCGCGGCGCGGCTGATCGACGGCACCGGCGCGGCGGCCGTGCAGAACGGCGTGGTGGTGGTCACCGACGACCGCATCGTGGCCGTGGGGCGGCAGGGGAGCGTGGCCGAGCCCGCCGGCGCGCGGGTGATCGACCTGGGCGACGCCACCCTGCTCCCCGGCTTCATCGACGCGCACGTGCACATCATCGGGCGCACGCTGGGCGACCCCGCGGGCGACGACGCGTCCGTGCGCGACCTGCCGGCGGTGGGACCGATCCTGGGGGTGGAGAACGCGCGCCGCACGCTGATGGCGGGCTTCACCACGGTGCGCAACGCGGGCTCCGACGGCTTCGCCGACGTGGCGCTGCGCAACCTGATCAACCAGGGCTTCGTGATCGGCCCGCGCATCCTGGCCAGCGGGCACGCGCTGGGGATCACCGGCGGGCACTGCGACGAGAACGGCTTCCGCCCGGGGGTCGTGGAGGCCGACTGGCGCTCCGGCGTGGCCAACGGCGAGAGCGAGGTGATGGCGGCGGCGCGCTACCAGGTGAAGTACGGCGCCGACGTGATCAAGACCTGCGCGACGGGGGGCGTGCTCTCGGAGGGCGACGCGGTGGGGGTGCAGCAGTACACCTTCGACGAGATGAAGGCCATCGTCGACGAGGCCCGGCTGCTGGAGCGCAGGGTGCTGGCGCACGCGCACGGCACCGAGGGGATCAAGGTGGCGGTGCGCGCGGGCGTCGCCTCCATCGAGCACGGCTCGTTCCTGGACGAGGAGGGGGCGCGGATGATGGCCCAGCGCGGCACCTTCCTGGTGCCCACCCTCTCGGCGGGCGAGACGGTGCTCCGGGCGGCGGACTCGGGGGTGCTCACGGGCCTCCGGGCGGAGAAGGCGCGCGCCGCCGGGAACGCGATGCGCAACGCCATCCGCACGGCGGTGCGCCTGGGGGTGCCGGTGGCGCTCGGCACCGACGCGGGGGTGGGCGCGCACGGCGCCAACGGCCACGAGTTCACGCTGATGGTGGACTGGGGCGGGATGACGCCGATGCAGGCGATCGTGGCCGGCACCCGCAGCGCGGCGAAGCTGCTGGACGTGGACGACCGGGTGGGGACGCTCGCGGCCGGGAAGCTGGCCGACGTGGTGGCGGTGCGCGGCGACCCGCTGCGCGACGTGCGCGCGCTGGAGAACGGCGTGGTGTTCGTGATGAAGAACGGTGTGGTGCACCGGCAGCCGTAGGGTAGGACGTCGCGAGCAGGCTCCGGCGCGGCGGCGGGGGCCCTCACCCGCCGCCTTGGAGCGGCAACCCTCTCCCAACTTCGGGAGAGGGTGGACTTTACGACTTCGGTGCGGGGATCGGGACCGGTGCCGGCTGTTCCCTGTAACCGGTTCCCTGTCCCCTGACGTTCGCGTGAGGGATGCGCGCCCGGAGGGCCGGGACGCCGCCGCCACAGGGGTATCGTGGCGGCGGTGGCCCGGCGCCGTTGGGCACGGTCGTATCGTGCCCTACGGCGCGCGCAGCCCGGCCCGGAGCGCAGCGGAGGGACACGCCCACCTCCGATGTTCCCGTTGTCTCAATGCGCGAGGGCATGCGGCCTGCCACGGATGCGGACGGTTAAGCCCGTGCGTCGGAGGTGGAGCGGAGGTGCGCTTGTCTGTCGAAGAGACGCGGGTGCGGGAGCCGGAGCCGGAGCCGGACGCCTGGACGCGCCGCATGCGGCGGGGGGAGTGGGCGGCGGCGTGGGAGATCAGCGACGCGGTGCTGCGCGCGCGCGCCGGCGTGCCGTGCTGGCACCTGCCGCGCCACGAGCAGTACGTGTGGGACGGCACGCCGCTGGAGGGCAGGCGCGTGCTGGTGCGGTGCTACCACGGCCTGGGCGACACCATCCACTTCATCCGCTACGCGCCGCTGGTGAAGGCGCTCGCCGCGGAGGTGACCGTCTGGGTGCAGCCGCGGCTCCTGCCGCTGCTCGCTACGGCGCGCGGCATCGACCGGCTGCTGCCGCTGCACGACGGCGCGCCGGAGGTGGAGTACGACGTGGACGTGGAGCTGATGGAGCTGCCCCACGTCTTCCGCACCACGCTCGCGAGCATCCCCGCGGAGGTGCCCTACCTGCACGTGGAGCCGGCGCCGCCGCCGCGCGACGGGAGGCTGGCGGTGGGGCTGGTGTGGGGGTCGGGGGAGTGGGACGACCGCCGCTCCGTTCCCTTCCCGCTCCTGGCCCCGCTGGCCGAGGTGCCGGGCGTGGCCCTGCACGTCCTGCAGAGCGGCCCCGCGCTGGAGGAGCGGCCGCCGGGCTTCGGCACGCTCTCGGGCACCGGCTCCCCGCTGGGTGACGCGCGGGTGATGCGGGCGCTGGACCTGGTGGTCTCGGTGGACAGCATGCCCGCGCACCTGGCGGGGGCGCTGGCGGTCCCCACCTGGACGCTGCTGCACGCCGACGCCGACTGGCGCTGGATGGAGGGGCGCGACGACTCGCCCTGGTACCCCACCATGCGCCTCTTCCGGCAGGAGCGGCCCGGCCAATGGGCCCCCGTGATCGCGCGCGTCGCCGCCGAGCTGGAGAGGCTTGTAACGGGATGACGAATTGAACCGCAGCGACGCTGCGGGGATCGGGAGGAGCAGAGCGAGGCGTGGACTACAGCAGACGCCGAATCGTCTCCATCGGCAGATAGAGGTTCAGGTGATTGTCCTCGAACGCCTCGAACCCGTACCTCACGTAGAAGTCCCGGGCCTTGTCGTGCTTCGCCACGACTTCCATCGCGAAGACGCCGACGATGTCGGCAGCCGCTGCCGCGCGGCGGAAAGCGTCGAACAACAGTAGCTCGCCCAGTCCCTCTCCGCGTACCGAGAGGTCGCTGGCCAGCCGCCCGAGGTGCACCACGGGCACCGGGTAGTGGGGGAGCCGCCGCCGCACCCGCTCGGGCAGACGCTCGAAGCCCACAGCCCCGCTCGAGAGGGTGTAGAAGCCGACGACCCGGAGGTCTTCGGGCCTGGTCGCAACGTAGGTGCGGCTGACGTTGCGCTCCTGGTTTTGCCTGGCGTGCCGGCGCAGGAATTCGTTCAGCGCCGGCTCCCCACAATCGAACGCGGCGCGGTCGTGCTGCCGCGCCAGGGCTTCGAAGATGAACCCCACCGGCGTCAGGCCCGCTTCCGCCGCGGTTCCCGCTGCACGGCCAGTTCGGCGTACCGCCGGGCGGCACGCCGGAGCGCCTCGTTAGGCTCGGGCGGGTCGTCCAGCAACGCGAGGAAGCGGTCACGGTCTCGATCGGAGAGGATCGTGAGCTCATGCGCCTGCACCACCTGCCGCGCGTCGCGTACGAGCGCTGATAGCGCGTAAGAAGTCACGGTTTCCCCCGAGTATCGGGCCGCCCGCTCGATAAGCCTTTTGATCGACGGGTCGACGCGGAAGCTCAACCGCGCCGCTCCTCCGGATTCGGTCTGCTCGCGGCCCGTGTCGATCAGGTCCACGTCCTCTTCCTTCCGCTGTGTATTCGGCGCACGTTTCCGCCCGCGACCGCTGGCCATGCTCACCTCCTTGCGTGTGGCAAAATGCCACACGCAAGATCGACTCCGCCAGGGCAATGTCAAGCCGCGGAAAGGTAGCCCTGATGGTCGGAGAAGGCGAGCAAGAAGCGCGGCCAAGGTAACCGGCGAAGCAGCGGGGGGCAAGCCTTTTACGCCCTGGCGTGTGGAATGCGCCATCGGTAGAACAGAGGGAATTCTCTGATAATGCGAGCAATCAGTGAACAGCGCCTTCCGCGAGCGCGCCACCGTCGACGACTGGGAGTGAGCCGCGGGCGCGGCGTGGACGGCGGATGGCGATCGTGAAGGGGACGGCCTGAAGCCGTCTCCTTTCGCTTGATCTCACGCGAGAGTCGAGAGGTAGATCGCCAGCGCGCCGCCCAGGGTGACGCGCAGGTTGTCGTCCACCGGCAGGTCGAGGAGCTCGAGCACGGCCGCCGCCACCGCGCCGACGACGGCAGGGAGCGGAGCCAGCCCGGGATCGAGCCGGGCGACCGCGAGCGCGACCGCCAGGTTCACGGCCAGCCCCGCCGCGAAGCCTTCCCAGCTCTTCCCCGAGCGCGTGCGGTGCCGCCCCCAGCGCCTGCCGACCAGCGCGGCCGCCGCGTCGCCCAGGCCGTTGAACAGCATCGCCGCCACGGCCACCGGTTTGGGGAAGACGGCCACGGCCAGCGCGTACGCCACCACCATGTAGGTGGCGCCGGTGAAGCGGCGGCGCTCGTGGTGGCGCAGCATCGGGCGGACGAAGCGCAGCATCCAGTAGCGCGCCGGCCGCCACCGGAGCCGCGTCACGTCGATCGCCACGGCGGCCGCCGCCAGCGGCACCAGCACGGCGACCGCCGCCCCGCGCGGCACCAGCCACACCAGCAGCGGCAGCGCGGCCGAGGAGACGTGGATCGCCTTCCGCGCCAGCTCGCGCCTCATCCGTCCCGTCGTGGGTTGCAGAGGGAGTTTTCGCCCCGGAAGCCTCACCCGGTGTCGCGCAGGAACCCGATCATCAGCTCGCTGACGCGCCCGGGGGCGTCGGAGAGCACCCAGTGGCTGGCCTCGGGGAGGCGCACGACGCGCAGGTTCGGGACGTGCGGCTCCAGCCCCTCGGTGTTCTCCACGTTCAGCGCGCGGTCCTTCTCCCCCCAGATCACCAGCGTGTGCGCCTCGACGGTGCGCGTCTTCGGGCGTTTGGTGCGGCGCGCGGCGCGGTAGTAGTTGACCATGGCGGTGAGCGCGCCGGAGCGCGCGGCGGCTTCCTTGTAGCGGCGGACATCCTCGTCGGTGTAGGCGCCCGGGCGCGCGGGGTCGCCCCGGAAGATGCGCTGCAGCGCGGCGAAGTCGTTGGCTCTGAGCGCGGCCTCGGGGAGGAGGGGGAGCTGGAAGAACATGCCGTACCACACCTTGAGCACCTGCCTGGGCTTGCGGAGCTCGCGCGCGAACACCCGCGGGTGCGGCGCGTTGAGCACCACCAGCCGGTCCACCAGCTCCGGCCGCAGCATCGCCAGCCACCAGCCGACGATGCCGCCCCAGTCGTGCCCGGCCAGGTGCGCCTTCGCCGCGCCCAGGTGGCGGATGAGCGCGGCGGCGTCGTCCACCAGCTCGGTCACGGCGTAGCTCGCGATCCCCTCCGGCTTGTCCGACAGGTTGTAGCCGCGCAGGTCGGCGGCGACCACGCGGAAGCCGGCCGCGGCGAGCGCGGGGATCTGGTGGCGCCACGCGTACCAGAACTCGGGGAAGCCGTGCAGGAGCAGGACGAGCGGCCCCGTCCCCATCTCCACCCAGTGCAGCCGCACGCCGTTCACCACCGCCTCGTGGTGCGTCCAGGGCTCCGCCTCCGCCATCCGCTTCCCCTCCTCTCCGGGTCCCCCGCGTCTCCCCGCCCGGGCGGGACCGCAAGCATGGCGCCGCGCGGCCAGGCGCGGCAAGGGGAGCGCGACTTGCGCGCGCGGAGGGCCCGGGGCAGATTGGCGCGACCTCGAGGGTGGTTCTCCCGGGCGTGCGGGGCGAAATGGCGGCCGTGCCGGTGGTGGTCTTCTCCGATTTCACGTGCCCCTTCTCGTACGTCACCGAGGCCGTGCTCCGGCGCCTGGAGGGCGAGGGGCTGGCGGCGCCGGCGTACGCCGCCTTCGAGCTGTACCCGGCCCCCGCGCCGCTCCCGCCGCCGGACGCGGCCCCGGTGGAGGCGGCGCGGCCGCTGGCGGAGGCCGCGGGCGTGGAGCTGCGCCCGCCCGCCGCGGGCGCGCGGACGCGCAAGGCGCACGAGGCCGCGAAGTTCGCCGGGCAGCGCGGCGTGGAGCGGGAGATGCGCGAGGCGCTCTTCGCCGCGTACTTCCGCGACGGGCGCGACGTGGGGCGCATCGACGTGCTGGTGGAGCTGGGCGCGGCGCTGGGGCTGGACCTCTCGGAGCTGAAGGCCGTGCTCGACGTCGACGGCATGACGGCCGAGGTGGAGCGCGACGAGGCGCTGGCCCGGCGCGCCGGCGTCACCGCCACGCCCGTGCTGCTCGTGGGGCAGCCGCCGAAGATCGAGGTGCTGGCGGGCGCGCAGGGCTACCGGGCCCTGCGCGAGGCGCTGGAGCGGGCGGCGGAGGGATGATGGCCGGGCGCGGACGGACGCCGCGCCTTTCCGCTGATCAGGGTGAACCGACGACGATGTCAGACTACGAGCGCAGCACGGTGCTGCCGATCCGCGAGGTGTTCCAGCGGGCCGACGCCATCCTGACGGAGCGGGCGGAGCTGGCCCGCAGCGAGGAGTCGCGCCACCACGCCACCTACACCGGCGGCGAGGGGACGGTGGTGGTCGAGGCGCACCGCCACGGCCCCTCCACCCTGGTGACGGTGCGCACCGACCGCCTGCGCACCTCCAAGGTGGACGGCGTGGTGCGCCACTTCCTCAACCAGCTCCCCTACCAGTGGGGCGACCCGCCGCGGGAGTGATACCATTTCGCAGGGAATCGTTCGGGTATCAGCCCTGAAAAGGTCTCACACAGAGGGCACAGAGAACACAGAGGAACAGCGGAAGAGATTGAAGTTCTCTCCGTGTCCTCCGTGTCCTCTGTGTGATGCCAATCTGT
>DASVWD010000142.1 GCA_036389795.1 Longimicrobium sp. | reverse complement strand
CTCGCTCGCCGCGTCACTTGACGCGCTGGCCGAGTTGGGCGCCGAGAGCGGCGACTTCCACCGCGCGGCCGCGGCGATAGCCACGCGGCTGGAGGGCGGCGCCAGCGACCGCGCCATCACCCGCCTGGCCGCCACCGGCAGCATCGATGCGATGCTGAACGGCTCGCTCGGCGGCGTGAACGCGGCGGGGCGTGCGACGACGGGCGTCTCCACGTCGGTGAACGGCGCGCTGGGCTCGGGCACCCGCGTGGTGGGCGGCGTCACCGGCTCGCTCGGCGGCGTCATCCCGTAAACCGCATGTCTCACACGGAGTCAACGGAAGAATCCGCGAGGAAGCCGAAAACCCTTGTAAAACTTAGATGTTCCGGAAGAGCCAACCGGATTCCAGAGGCCGAAAAGCCCTACTTTGCCGCCGAACCTATCCCACAACCTATCCCACCGACCGACGAGGTGAGCGCAGGTTTACCACGCAGATCGGCCGAAGGACAACGGACAGTGTAGGACCGACAGCCCCGCCGGCCACTCGCCCGGCGGGGCTGTCACCACTTGCCTCAACCAACCCGCACCTAGCGTGCGAGGCGCGCTCTTGTGCGCGCCCAAAAACCGAAAGTCTCGCGCAAAAATCGGAACGGTGGGCTCGGGGGGACGAGCCCCCCACTCGCCCGCCGCGGTGGACACTTCTGCCGGGGCGTTGCCCCGGTTTCACTTCTCCAGAGCGGCTGCGCGACGCCACCCGCCGGTACCTGGACGAGTCGCGCTACGTGCAGGTGTCGCTGGTGCGTGAGGTCGCGCCGGCGGGGGATGGCGATACGTCGCAGTAGTACGGGAGTGGGGAGCGGAAGGATCGGGAAGAAAGACGGGCGCGCCGCCGGTGAAAGCCGGCGTCGCGCCCTGTTTTCGTCTCCGGGGCGGGCTACTGGTAGTACAGGTTGCCCGTGTTGGTGTCCACGAACACAGCTTCCAGGTTCGCGGTGGAGGGCGCCTGGCTGGCCGGTGGGATGTTGGGAAGGTTCGGGCCGCCCCTGCCCACGGTGATCGCCTGGGCCGCGATGGTGCCGTTGAACGTCAACGTGGTCCCGTTGATGGTGAGCAGGATGCCGTTCTCAGGGTTCCACACGAAGAGCGCCTTCTGCCCCGCGCCACCGCCGGAACCGATCCGCCACGCCAAGTTGTCCGTGGCGTTCCTGAACTCCAGCGACGCCTCGAGGCTGGCGGAGTTGATCTGCGCCAAGCAGTTCTGGGGGCCGGGATCACCCTGCACAGTGAAGATGAAGTCGGGCGAGGCGGTGCCGACGCCCACGTTGCCGCTGCCCAAGAAGAGGAGGGTGGAGTTGCCCTGCTCGTCCTGCACCTGCTGCATGCGCGCCGAGATGGGACTCTGCACGCCCAGCTCGATGCTCGGGGGACCCGTAGCCACGGAGCCGGCCCGCACGCTTGCCGCTGTTTGCTCTGCCATGTTCGTTCCTTGGATAAAAGGGGTGCCGCGGAAGAAAGAACCGTCACTACATGGTAGCGGCTTGAAGGTCGTTAGTCAAATAAGTTCGTAGACAGATCGCCCCGATCTGGCATTCCCACACCTATCCCACCCCGGCAGGACGCCGGGTTCTGCCGGGTGGCGTAAGTTGCAGCAAAACAGGAATTAGACGGTTGGCAGGCGGTTGCCGGGAAGGCTGGCAGTGGTGACACGGAGTCAACGGAGTCGACGGAGAGAACCCCGGGTTGTTCTCCGTTGACTCCGTGTGAGGAATCTGGTCGTCTTTGTGTCATCATCCCCAAACAATCCCCTCGCACGATCCACGGAAAGGCAGCAGATTGGGGGCGCGCGCCTTCCTTTCGTCCACCAGTCCGCTTCCCTTGCCTCGACTCCGCGCCGCAGCCCTGACCGCGATCAGCGCGCTCGCCCTCGCCGCCTGCGAGCGAGGGCGGGAAGAGCCCGCGCCGACGAGCACCGTCCTCACCGTCTCGGCGGCGGCCAGCCTGCGCGAGGTCGTCACCGAGCTCGGGGAGCGTTTCGAGAGGGCGCATCCGGGGGTGGAGGTGCGCGCGAACTTCGGGGCGTCGGGTGCGCTGCGGCAGCAGATCGGGCACGGCGCGCCGGTGGACGTGTTCGTCTCCGCGGCCGAGGGGCCGATGGACGAGCTGGAGCGCGCCGGGCTGATCGAGCCGCGCACCCGCCGCCCGGTCGCCGGCAACGAGCTGGTGCTGGTGGTCCCCGCCGCGGGCGGCTCCCCCGCGCGCTCCTTCGCCGACCTGGCCCGGCCGGAGGTGCGGCGGGTGGCGCTCGGCGCGCCGGCCTCGGTCCCCGCGGGCGACTACGCCGACCAGGTGCTGCGCGCGCTGGGGATCGCCGAGGCGGTGCGGGCGAAGGCCGTCTACGCGCAGAACGTCCGCCAGGTGCTGGCCTACGTGGAGTCGGGCAACGTGGACGCGGGCGTGGTCTACCGCACCGACGCGCGGGCGTCGCGCCGGGTGCGCGTGGCGGCCCCGGCGCCGCCCGGCTCGCACGCGCCGATCACCTACTCCGCGGCCGTGGTCTCGCGCACCGAGCGCCCCGAGGCCGCGCAGGCGTTCGTGGGCTTCCTGCTGGGCGGCGAGGGGCGCGCGGCGCTCTCCCGCCACGGCTTCGTGGTCAGGTAGCGCGATGCCCGACTGGAGCCCGGTCCTGCTCTCGCTGCGCGTGGGGGTGACGGCGCTCGTCTTCGTCTTCGTGCTGGGCACGCTGGCCGCGCGGGCGATGACGCGGCGCCACTTCCCCGGCCGCGACGTGGTCGACGGGCTGCTGGTGCTCCCGCTCGTGCTCCCTCCCGTGGTGACCGGCTTCGTGCTGCTGGCGCTGCTGGGGCGCGACGGGCCGGTGGGCCGTTTCCTGGACCAGGCGTTCGGCGTGCGCCTGCTCTTCACCCTGCATGCGGCGGTGATCGCGGCCGTGGTGGTGAGCTTCCCGCTGATGTACCAGAGCGCCAAGGCCGCCTTCCAGGCCGTGGACGCGCGGCTCGAGGACGCGGCCAGGACGCTGGGCGCGCGCGAGGCGAGGGTGTTCCTGACGGTGACGCTGCCGCTGTCGTGGCCGGGGCTGGTGGCGGGGACGGTGCTCTCGTTCGCGCGCTCGCTGGGCGAGTTCGGCGCCACGGTGATGGTGGCCGGCAACATCCCCGGCGAGACGACCACCGTCCCTCTCGCCATCTTCTTCGAGGCCGACGCCGGCGACATGCGCGCGGCGGGGCTCTACGCGCTGGTGATCAGCGCGCTCTGCATGGCCCTGGTGGTGGCGCTCAACGTGTGGACGCGGCGGAGGCGGCCGGGGTGGCAGCGCAAGGGCGGGTGAACCCGCGGCAACGACGGCGAAAGGCCCGCCTGCGCGGGCTCCTTCGGCGCGGAAGCGGATCCGGCGCGGGGAGGCGGCGGCTCGCATCGATCCGTAAAGTACCCTCTCCCGCAGTCGGGAGAGGGTGGCGACGCGGTAGCGGCGCCGGGTGAGGGCCCCTCTTGAGATCGGGATGAGATGCTGAGCGTCCGCGCGAAGAAGCGGCTGCCGGACTTCACGCTGGAGGTGGACTTCGAGGTCCGGGACGAGATCCTGGTGCTCTTCGGGCCTTCGGGCGCGGGGAAGACCATGACGCTGCGCCTCATCGCGGGCCTGGAGCGGCCCGACGCGGGCGAGATCCGCCTGGAGGACCGCCTCCTGTACTCGCGCGAGCGCAAGGTGTGGGTGCCGCCGCAGGGGCGCCGCTGCGGGTTCGTCTTCCAGCACCTGGCGCTCTTCCCCCACCTGGACGTCACCGCCAACGTGCTCTACGGCGCGCGCGCCGCCGACGGCGAGGCCCGCGAGCGGCTGAGTCGCCTGCTGGAGCGCTTCCGCATCGCCCACCTGGCCGGGCGCTACCCGTCCGAGCTCTCCGGAGGCGAGGCGCAGCGCGTGGCCCTGGCCCGCGCGCTGATGACCGACCCCGACGTGCTCCTGCTCGACGAGCCGTTCTCGTCGCTCGACGCCGACACCCGCCGCGCCGTGGGCGACGAGGTGGTGGCCGCGCACCAGACCTGGCGCATCCCCTTCGTCTTCGTCACCCACGACCGCGAAGAGGCCGGGCGCCTGGGCGACCGCATGCTATTCCTGCGCGAGGGGCGGCAGGTCGAGCCGTAGTGCGAGGTGCGAAGTGCGAAGTGCTTTCCCGCAGGGCGGCGCCCGTGTCGCCCGTTCGGGTCAACCATGGCACGCATCCGTCCTCATGTCCTCCACGTCCCGCAGCCGCAAGCGCGGCACGAAGGCGCCCGCCCGCCCCGAGGACGGTAAGCACCGCCTGCGCGGGTTCTTCCGCCACCTGGGGCCGGGGCTCATCACCGGCGCGGCCGACGACGACCCGTCGGGGGTGTCGACGTACTCCACCGCCGGGGCGCAGTTCGGCTTCGCGCTGCTGTGGACCGCGCCCGCCGTGCTCCCGCTCATGTCCGCCGTCCAGCTCATGTGCGCGCGCGTCGGGATGTGCTCCGGGCGCGGGCTGTCGGGCGTGCTGCGCGCCTACTATCCGCGCTGGGTGCTCTGGGCCTCGGTGCTCCTCCTGCTCGTCGCCAACACCGTCAACATCGGCGCCGACCTGGGGGCCATGGCGGCCGTGTCGTCGATGCTCACCGGCGTCCCGTCGCTGCTGCTGGTGCCGGTGTTCGCGGCCGCGATCCTGGCGCTGCTGGTGTTCGCCTCGTACCCGGTGATCGCGCGCGTCTTCAAGTGGCTCACCCTGGTCCTCTTCGCCTACGTGGCCTCGGCGTTCCTGGCCCGGCCGGACTGGGGCGAGGTGCTGCGCTCCACCGTGCTCCCGCGCGTCGCCTGGGACCGCGAGTACCTGCTGGCGCTGGTGGCCATCCTGGGCACCACCATCTCGCCCTACCTCTTCTTCTGGCAGGCGGCCGAGGAGGTGGAGGAGGAGAAGGCGATGGGGCGCACGACGCTGGAGCAGCGCAGGGGCGCCAGCGAGCGGGCGCTGCGCCACGCCCGCACCGACACCGTCACCGGGATGACCGTCTCGGTGGTCGTCTTCTACTTCATCGTGCTCACCACGGGCGCCACCCTGCACGCCCGGGGGATCACCGACATCCAGACCGCCGAGCAGGCCGCCCAGGCGCTCCGCCCGCTCGCCGGAAGCGCCGCGTCGCTCCTGTTCTCGCTGGGTATCGTGGGGACGGGGATGCTGGGCGTGCCCGTGCTGGCCGGCTCCGCGGCGCTCGCCGTGGCCGAGGCCGAGGGGTGGCCGGCGGGGATGAGCGAGCGGCCGACGCGCGCCGGGCGCTTCTACGCGGTGATGGCGCTGGCCCTGGGCGCCGGGATGGCGATGGACTACCTGGGGATCGAGCCGATCCGCATGCTCTTCGGGGCCGCCGTGGTCAACGGGCTGCTCGCCCCGCCGCTCATCTTCGTGATCCTGCTGGTGTGCAACGACCGCCGGGTGATGGGCGAGCACACCAACGGCTTCTGGCTGAACGCGCTCGGCCTCCTGGCCGGGCTGCTGATGGCCGGCGCCGCGGTGGCCCTCCTCCTCCTTTGAGGTCCGTCCGTCCACGCCGCGCCCCTGCAATGGGGCGCGGAAGGGACGGTGCGGCCCGCGGGGCGGCGCGCAACCTTCTTCGTAACCCCTGCCTCTTGCAGCAGTTACGGGCGATGCGGATGTTTCCAC
This sequence comes from Longimicrobium sp., assembly GCA_036389795.1. NCBI lineage: Bacteria > Pseudomonadati > Gemmatimonadota > Longimicrobiia > Longimicrobiales > Longimicrobiaceae > Longimicrobium > Longimicrobium sp. The sequence goes on along the minus strand of DASVWD010000142.1, from coordinate 19,099 downwards.
GGGTGTGCGGCATGCGGGCTGCCTCGGTTCGGGGCCGGACCATGCGAACCCGCCACCCGAGAGGCATTCATGTCGATCCGCATCTCCCCCCCGTCGATCCCCTCCTACCAGCGCGGCACGATTATCGTCAGCGGCGGCTGAAGCCGGAATTTACCGGGACGCAACGGCCGCAGGCGGCTGAAGAAGCCGTCCGCACCCGTCGCATCATCAGCAGGTCGCGCATCCACCGACAGCGTTTCGCCGTCCGCGGGCCCGCTCGGCGCGATCACGCCCGGCGGGCGCCTTTCGCTCGCGCGCCGTTCCCGCAGCCGGTCGAACATGACGGCTTCAGGAAAACCGTGGCCCGGCCTGGGGGCGCACCATTATCCTGTGGGATGGATGGAGACCGCGCTTCAATGGGAGGTGACGATCATGGCCAGCGCACAGCTCTTCGACCGGAAATTCGTCTTCGCCGCCGTGGCCATCGGATTCTCCTTCGCCCTGATCGTGGCGCTGTTCGGCGCGCTGCTCGGGAAGGAGGCCGCCGGCGTGGTCGGGGTGGCGCTGAGCGCCGTCGCCACCGGGCTGGTCCGGCAGTTCGAGACCCTCCGCTTCCGGCAGGTCCCCGAGGGCGAGGTGAAGACGGTGGACATTCCCGGGATGAGGGTACCGCGCCTGCTGCTCCTGCTGCTGGCGGTCTTCGGCGCGCAGGCGGTCGTGGGAGCGGTCGCGGCCATGATCACTCCCCTGGTCACGCCGATCGGCTCGCTCGAGGACTACACGAAGCCGGTGCCGGTGGCGATCGGGAAGGCCGCCACCGTCGTGGCGTACGCCCTGGGCGGCTTCGTCTGCGGGAAGCTGGCACCGTCGCGCAGATACTCGTATGCGGCGCTGGCTTCGCTGTCGGTGCTGCTGCTGGTGCACCTTCTCCCGGCGCTCGTGATCCTCGTCTCCACCCGGGAACGCTTCGACATCAGCTACCTCGCCGTGGGCACCTACTGGCTGGGGTACGTCGCTGCCGCCCTCGCGGGCGCATGGCTGGCCTCGCGCGGTTCGGCGGACACCCGTGCCCAGCCCGCACCGGCGACAGCCGCTGCGCCGGCTCCGCCCGCCTGACTCCGTTGCCGGGGGAGGGACTCTCCCGTTCCCGCCGCTCGAGACCCTTGCGCTCTGAAGTACTACACCTGTATTCTATAGCCGTCGTCTTTCTCCGGTCCCTCACCCGGTGCCCGCATGAGCTACGTCCTCACCGAGCTGCAGCTCGCCATCCTGAAGGTCGTCTGGGAGCGCGGCGAGGCCACCGTGCTGGAGCTGCACGACGCGCTGCGCGAGGAGCGCCGCATCGCGCAGTCCACCGTGGCCACGCTGCTCACCCGCATGGAGAAGAAGGGGCTGGTGGCCCACCGCACCGAGGGGCGGCAGTACGTCTACCGCGCGCGGGTGGACGAGAGCCAGGTGCGCCGCTCGGTGGTGGCCGACTTCGCCGAGCTGGCGGGGCGGCTCTTCGAGGGCGACGTGGCCACCATGGTGAGCCACCTGCTCACCGCCAGCGAGGTGGAGGAGCGCGACCTGGCGCGCATCCGCGACATCATCGAGCGCCGCGAGGCCGAGCTGAAGGGAGGCGAGGGATGAATCCCATCGTGCACACCGCGGCGGCCTGGCTGCTCGCGTACGCCGTCCACAGCACCCTCCTGCTCGGCGCCGCCGCGCTCCTCACCTGGCGCGCGGTGCGCGACCCCGCCTGGCGTGAGACGCTCTGGAAGGCCGCCCTCGCCGGCGCGCTCCTCACCGTCCCCGTGCAGGCGCTCGCCGGCTATCGCCCCGTCGTCGGCCGCTGGGCGCTCTCGTCCCCGACTTCCGCGGCATTCGAGCGGCCCGCCGGGACGACCGCGTCCGCCGAGGCGCCGGAGACGAAGACCATGGCGGCGGACCGCAAGACGGCGGCGGCCACCGGGTCCCCGTCCCCGTCCGCGACGCCTTCGCCGAGCGCGACGCCGTCCGTCAATGACGCCCCGGTGTTCGAGGCCGCCCGGAGCGGCGGGCCGGCGCGGGTGGACTGGCGGCTGGCGGCGCTCCTGGCCTGGGGCGCGGCGGCGGCGATGCTGCTGGCGCGGCTGGCGTGGCGGCAGTGGTCGCTGCACCGGCTGTTGCGGGAGCGCGCGCCGGTGGAGGACGCGGGCGTGCTGGCGCTGCTGGACGAGCTGCGCCGCAGGGCCGGCGTCCGCACGCCCGTCCGCCTGACGCAGAGCGGGCGCTGCGCCTCGCCGATGGCGCTGGGGCCGCGCGAGGTGTGCGTCCCCGAGCGCTTCGTGGCCGACCTGGCCGTCGAGGAGCAGCGCGGCGCCCTGGCCCACGAGCTGGCGCACCTGGCGCGGCGCGACCCGCTCTGGCACCTGGCGGCCGGGCTGGCCGAGGCGCTCTTCTTCTTCCAGCCGCTCAACCGGCTCGCCCGCCGCCGCCTGCGCGAGTCGGCCGAGTACCTGTGCGACGACTGGGCGGTGCGGCAGACCGGCTCGCCGCTGGGGCTGGCGCGCTGCCTGGTGGAGGTGGCCGGGTGGGTGTCGCTCTCCGGCACCCCCGTCCCCGAGGGCGCCCTGGCGATGGCCGAGGAGGGCGGCTCGGCGCTGGCGCGGCGCGTGGAGCGGCTGGTGCGGCGCGCCGGACCGCCGCCCCCGTCGCGGGCCGGCGTGCGCGTGGCCGCGGCCGCCGCGCTCCTGGCCGGGGTCGCCGCCGTCGCCCCCGCCGTCGCCCCGCTCGCGGCCGAGCCGGAGAAGACGGGGGAGGCGAAGCAGGAGGAGCCCCGCGCCGGGTCCGCGCGGCAGGAGCCGGTCGTCGTCCGCCACCCGAACCCGGCGGAGCCGCTGGCGCGCCGCTGGGAGTGGGCGCGCGGGGAGGCCGGGTCGCGGCGGGCGTACTGGGTGGGCTGGGCGGTTCCCGCCGCCCCGATCCGCGGGAACGTCTCGGTCGACGACATGCACGGGCTGAACGTCAGCGACCTGGAGCTCCGGCCGCTGCCGGACCTGTTCGGCGTCTCGTACACGGACGCCGTCATCCTCTTCCGCGTCGGTCCCGGCGGGCGCGTGGAGCGGGTGACCACCCGCATCGGCCGCGTGGGGCTGGCGGTGGGGGCCACGCCGGTCTACTGGCTGGGGATGGCGGACGCGGGCGAGAGCCTGGCCCTGCTGGAGGAGCGCGAGCGCTCGGAGCGCGACGAGGAGGTCCGCGGCTCGATCGTGGCGGCCATCGGCGCGCACGCCGCCACGGACCGGGTGGTGCCGCCGCTGCTGCGCTGGCTGGCGCGCGACCGCTCGGAGAAGGTGCGCGCCGCGGCGGCCGAGGCGCTGGGCCGCCACCCGCGCGCCGACGCGCTGGAGGGGCTGCTGGCCGCCGCCGAGGGCGACGCGGCCGAGCACGTGCGCCGCGACGCCACCGAGGCGGTGGGCGAGATGCGGCTCCCCGCCGCGAGGGCCGCGCTCGGCCGCCTGCTGCGCGAGGCGCGCCGGACCGAGGTGCGCGCCGAGGCCGCCGAGGCGATGGGGCAGCAGGAAGACGAGGCGGCGCTGGGCGAGCTGGAGCGGGCCGCGACGCGCGACCCCAGCCAGGACGTGCGGCGCGAGGCCGCCGAGTCGATGGGCGAGCAGCCCGCGGCGCGCGCGCTCCCCGTGCTGGCGCGGCTGGCCTGGACCAACGCGGATATCGAGGTGCAGCGCGAGGCGGTGGAGGCGATGGGCGAATTCGGGGACCGGGCCGCGCTGGCGGCGCTGGACTCCATCGCCGCCGGGCACCCCGTGGCCGACGTGCAGCGCGAGGCGGTGGAGACCATCGTCAACTTCCCGGTGGAGATCGCGCTGCCGGCGCTGCGCCGCTACGCCACCCGCGGCCGCAGCGTGGACATCCGGCGCGAGGCCGTGGAGACGCTGGGCCAGCTGAAGGACCCGTCCGTGCTGGGCACGCTGGAAGAGATCGCCCGGCGCGACCCCGAGCCCGACGTGCAGCGCGAGGCGGTGGAAACGATCGGCGACGCGGCGGGCGCCGGCGCCGTGGAGCTGCTGACGCGCCTGGCCTGGGACCACTCCGTCCCCGACGTGCAGCGCGAGGCGGTGGAGACCATCGGCAGCGCGGGGGGTGCGGGCGCGGTGGAGGCGCTGTCGCGCATCGCCTGGGAGCACCCCGTCCCCGACGTGCAGCGCGAGGCGGTGGAGACGATGGGCGACGTGGGCGGCGCGGACGCAGCGGAGGCGCTGTCGCGGATCGTCTGGAGGCACCCGGGCGTCGACGCGCGCCGCGAGGCGGTGGAGACGCTGGGCGAGCTGCCGGACCAGGCGGGGCTGGCGGCGCTGGACGAGATCCTCGCGCGCCACACGGACGAGGACGTGCTGCGCGAGGCCGTCGAGACCCTCACCGACTTCCCGGCCTCCGTCAGCCGCCCGCGCCTGGAGCGGATCGCCTCCACCCACCCGCGCCAGGCCATCCGCGCCGTGGCGCGCGAGGAGCTGGACGACCTGGCGACGAACTAGGGAAATTCATCTCCCGGAACGAAATCGAGGCCGACGCGCAACCTTCCGCGCCGGCCTCGGTTTCGTAAAAGCCTCACACGGAGTCAACAGAGTCAACGGAGGAACCCCTTTTTGTGTTCTCTGTTGACTCCGTTAACTCCGTGTGAGATTTGCAGTTAGAAGTTTTCTACGTCTCTGCGTCTCCGTGTGAGATAAAAGACACCCTCAGACCAGCAGCCGCAGCTTCCCCGGCACGATCTCGATCTCCAGCTCGCGGGCGTCCTCGAAGAGGATCTCGCCGTCGGCGTGGACGGGGAGCGGCTCGTCGCTGGAGATGCGCACGCGGCGGACGCGGCGCATGTGCACGCAGCTCGCCCCCACGTGCGTCCCCCGCAGCACCTTCGGCAGGAAGCGCAGGATGCCGAGAGTGCCGAGCCCGTCGCAGACGCACACGTCCAGCAGTCCGTCGTCGATGCGCGCGTCGGGGCAGATCCAGAAGCCGCCGCCGTGCCGAGCGCCGTTGCCCACCGTCACCAGCGTCAGCGGCCGCTCGATCACCTCGCCGTCGACGTCGACGCGCATCCGCGGCGGGCGGAAGGAGCGCAGGACGCGGGCGAGCGCCCACAGGTAGATCCCGATCCCCTTCAACCGGCGGTGGCGGTTGGCCTCGACCGCCACGCGCGCGTCGAGCCCCACGCCCACCCCGTTGGTGAACCACTCGCCGCCCACGCGCCCCGCGTCCACCGGCCGCGGCTCGGCCACCAGCGCCCGCCGCGCGGCCGCCGCCGGGTCCCTCGGCACCCCCGCCAGCCCGGCGAAGTCGTTGCCGCTCCCCACCGCCACGATCCCCAGCGGCACCGCGGCCTCTCCGTCTCCCGCGGCGCGCAGCAGCCCGTTCGCCACCTCGTGCACGGTGCCGTCGCCGCCCACCGCCAGCACCGCGGGCCACCCCTCGCGCGCCGCCGCCTCGGCCAGCTCGGCCGCGTGCCCGGGCGCGCGGGTGCGGGCCAGCTCGTGGCGCACCCCGGCCGCGTCCAGCACGCCGCGCACGGCCTCCCAGGCGCGGGCGGCGGCGCCGCCCCCGGCCACGGGGTTCAGGACCACGTAGAAGGAAGACGGCATCCGGCGCGGCGGGAAGGGAGGGAGGCGGGGATCAGGGGCGGCGCCCGGTCAGCCGGGCCAGGTGCCGTGGTCCGCCTCTCCCCGGCGCTGGTCGATGGTGATGCGCTGGCGCATGCCCGTGGCCGTGACCGCGAGCTGCTCGAAGATGCTCTGGTGCCGGCGCTGTTCCGCCGACCGGCTGGAGAGGCGGTGGTCGGGGGCGTGGGCGTCCAGCCACGCCAGCTCGCCGCGGCTGAGCCCGGCGATCCGCTCCAGCACGTCCACGTCCTCCAGGCTCTCCGCCGCGTGCGCCGCCGCCGAGAGCGCGTGGAACGACACCTCGTGCTCGCCGAGCTCGAACGCGGAGCGGTGGACCTCCAGCAGCGTGCCGAGCAAGGAGTGGATCTGCTCTCCGTTCGCCATCGTTCGATCTTCCACCCGAAGAACGCGACGGATCCCGCCGGACCGGGCCACCGCCCGCAAAGGGCTCGCCCGCGTCACACCTCGTAGCCCAGCTCCCGCAGCAGGTCGCCCGCGACGCGCGCGAACGCCTCGCGGTCTTCCGCGCTCATCTCGTGCTTCCAGGCGAAGACGCGGGCCGGGTCGGGCGGCTCGGTGGTGCGCTGCTGCTGCCGGAGCCGCTGCTCGCGGGTGACCAGCGCGGTGCCGTCGGCCCGGGTGCGCCCCTTGTGCTCCTCGAGCCGCGCCGGGGCGCGCGCGTCGTAGCGCAGCATGGCGTCGTCGTACTCCAGCCCGATGAACGCGCAGATGCGGCCGAGCGTCCCCTGCGTGTCGAGGATCAGCTCCTCGTAGCGCACCTCGAGGTAGTCGTCGCGCCCCAGCCCCGCCCGCCGCGCCCCCAGCACGCACCGGCGCCAGTATGCCGCCTGCTTCTCCATCTCCCAGCCGGGCGAGAACCACTGGCGGCGCAGCGAGAGGGCGGCGTCGCGCCCGTCGCGGATCAGGTGGACGAAGCGCGCCTCGGGGAGCACGCCGCGGATGGTGTCGAGCTCCAGGCAGTACAGCGGCGTCTTGTCGCCCCAGCGCGGCTTGCCGAAGCGCGCGGCGTAGAGGCGGTAGAAGGCGCGGAAGCCCTCGGCCGCGGTGAAGGGCTCGATCCGCTCCAGCGCCGCCCGGAAGGCTTCCGCCGGGATCTCGAAGTCCGGCCAGGCGGGCGACGGCGGCGGGTGGCCCACCACCGCGCGGAAGAAGCGCTCGCGCAGCCGGTCGCCCCACCCCTTCAGCTTCGGCGCGAGCGACAGGAAGCCGGTCTCCGGCGGGATCGCCAGCAGCGGGTGGGCGTCCAGCATGAGCCGGAGCAGCGTCGTCCCCGAGCGGGGCGAGCCGACGACGATCGGCATGGGGTCGAGCCGGGCGTCCCCGGGCGCCCGCGGCGGCGGGGACTCCCGCGCTCTCCACCGGAAGAGGGGCATGCGGCGGCCCTCCCGGCTCACCGCTCCCCCGCGGGCACCCGCTCCGGCTCCAGGACGCCGCGGGCCCGGTGCAGGCACAGCACGGCCGAGGCCAGGCCGCCCAGGAGCACCGAGAGCGCCACGCCGCGCAGGCCGAACGCGTGCAGGAGCGGGAGGACGGCCGCGAGCATCACCCCCAGGCGCACGGCGTTCACCTGGAGCGTCAGGCTCGGCCGGCCCACCGCGTTGAACAGCTGGTTGGAGACCACCACCACCGCCCGGAACACCATCGCCACGGCCAGGATCCGCAGCACAGGCACCGCCGGCAGCCACTCGCGCCCGAGGAGCCGCTCCACCACCGGGTGGGCGAAGAGCGCCACCCCCACCGCGAAGACGGCGTTGGCCACCAGCGCCAGGCGGAACACCGCCCGGAAGGCGCGCCCGAGCCGGGCGGGGCTCGCCTGCAGCTGGCTGAGCACCGGGAGCGCCACCTGCACCATCGCCCGGGTGAAGGTGGACACCCCCAGCTCGCCGATGCGGAAGGCGAGCTGGTAGATGCCCAGCGCGCCGGCGCCCAGGAAGCGGGCGACCACCGCGTTGTCGGCGTTCAGGCTCAGGAACATCATCGTGCGGGCCCCGCTCACCCACTTGCCGTAGTGGAGGAGGCGCCGCACCCCCTCGCCCCTGAGCACCAGGCGCGGCCGGCGCGGCAGCATGGCCCACGAGGCCGCCACGGCCACTACCTGCGACCCCACCGCCGCCGCCACCAGCGCCCACACGTCGCGGCGCGCCACCGCCAGCCCCACGGCCAGCACGAACCCGGCCACCTGCTCGGGCACGCTCCACCAGAAGAGGCGGCCGAACTCCATCCGCCGGGTGGCCAGCGCCAGCGCCGGGTTGGCGAGCCCACGCAGGAGCGCCAGCACGGCCACCGCCCGGATCACCGGGGTCGCCCGGCCGCTCCCCAGGAACGAGGCCGCCAGCGGCGCGGCGGCGAACACCGCCGCCGCCACCAGCAGGCCCCGCAGCACCTGGATGGTGAAGGCGGGGTCCAGGTCCTCTTCCGCTTCGCCCGGGTGGCTGACCAGCGCCGTCTCCACCCCGGTGGAGGTGACCGCCTCGACGGTGCCCAGGGCGAGCAGGGCGATCCCGAACACCCCCAGCTCCTCGGCGCCCAGGAACCGCGCGACCACCATCGTGCGCGCCACCCCCAGCGCCAGGCCCAGCCCCAGGGAGAGGAGCGCCCAGCCGCCCCCGGCCAGGCTGCGGGCGGCCAGGGCCGACAGGATCGCCCCGCCCCCCTCGCCGAGGGGGAGCGGGTCCCTGCGGCGGAAGGGGCCGCGGAGCCAGGCGGGAAGCGTGCTCAATCGCGGTCCACCGACCCGAGCAGCCGCGGGAGCCAGTGCCCGCCGCCCTCGCGCCGGGCGCGCGCCCGGATCAGCGCGCCCACCACCGGCACCTGCAGGAGCCGCGCGAAGCCCGTCTTCAGCAGGTCGCGCTCGTGCAGGCGCGGCGCCAGCCACTGCAGGTAGGCGGCCGCGGCGCGCTCCTCGGCCGCCGGGTCGGCGGGGGGGCCGGCGCGGTGCTCGTCCAGCACCTCGCGGTAGAGCGCCACCAGCTCGTCCGCCAGCGCCCCCTGCCCGGCCTCCGCTCGCACCCGGCGCGAGACCTCCGCCGCGTCGGCCGCGTCGTAGCGCGCGATCTCGCGGGCGAGAGCCTCGGGCGTGGGGCGCTCGCGCAGCGCGCGCATCCCGAAGTTCAGCGGCCGCAGGTCGGACAGGTTCCCGGTGGTCACCATCGGCCCCGTGCCCACCGCGTCGCAGAGGATCACCGCCGCGCCCACCGCCATGGCCTCGAGCGCCGCCCGCGCCTTGGCGAACACCAGGTCGTAGCGGCCCAGCGCCTCCTCGGGCCGCTCCAGCGGCTTCCCCGAGGCGGAGCCCGCCACGTCCAGCGCGATCCCCGCCGCCTCGCACGCCTCGCGCACCGCCGCCAGCTGCGACCCCTTCCCCCCGGCCGCGTTGCTGAACACCAGCGCGCGCCCGGGCCTGGGCGGCAGGGGGCCGCGGGGGCGGAAGCGCTCCAGGTCCACGGCGTTCAGCGCCACGTGGACGCGGTCTTCGGGGACGCCGTGCTCGAAGAGGAGGCGGTCGCGGCAGGTGTGGTCGACGGCCACGTAGCGCAGCACCCGCGGGAAGCGCACGGGCACGTCGGGCCAGCCGATCCAGCTGTGGCAGAACGCCACGGCGGGGACGCCGGGGAAGGCCAGGAGCGCCGCCAGCGTCTCCAGGCCGTGGTGGCCGTGGATCACGTCGGGAGGGGCGCCCACGCGGGCCAGGTCGTCGACCACCGGCACCGTGAGGGCGCGCACCTCGGCCGCCACCGGCCCCAGCAGCGGGCTGTAGACCACGGGGTGGTGGCCCCGCTCCAGGAGCGCCCGGGCCAGGTCGCGCACGTACAGCTCGGTGCCGGTGCGGCTGGCCAGGACGCGGTTGGTGATGAGGACCCTGAGCCCGCTCCGCTCAGCCGCGCCGCTCACTGTGGCTCCAGAGGGCGTCCGCGAGCGGCTGCACGTGCTCGCGGAAGCGCAGCACCCGGTCGTACACGCCCTCGGCCACGCGCTTCTCGCCGTACGTCTCGTAGTACGGCACCTGGGCCGGGTCCCACCCGCCGTACCGCTCCGTGGGATCCACGGGGCGCAGGCACTCGGTGCGGAACGGAGCCAGCCCGAACTGGTCCAGCGCGTGCTCCACCTCGCCCCGCAGCTCCTGGTACGAGCGGGCGGCCGCCAGCTTGCGCTCCAGCGTCTCGTCGTCCAGCTCCAGCCACACGGCGCGCTCGCGCAGGCCCTCCGGGCACTGGTTGGGCGCGCCCACCAGCAGGAAGTCGTAGGCGGCCGGCGCCGCGCCGCGGGTGCGGCCGGCCAGGCGCAGCGCGGTGTTGATCACCAGGCGGCAGACGTCGTGCGAGGGGTTGTAGCCCTCCACCGCGTCGCCCACCACGTAGTCGATCCCCTCGGCCACCAGCTGCTCCGCCAGCCAGTTGGCGATGCCGGTGAAGCGGGCGGCGTCGTGGGAGAGGATGGCGGAGTAGATCTCGCGGTCCGACATCACCCCGTAGACCGGCCCGGCCCGCGCCGCCGTCCGCTCCAGGACGGCGGTGGTGGACTCGATCCGCGCCTCGCCGCCGCTCCCCGAGCCGTCGGTGAGCACGAACACCAGCGGGCGCGCGCGCTCGATCCAGCCGTAGACGCGGAGCTCGTGCCCCGGGTGGGCCACCACCAGCGCCGGCTTTCCGGCCGGCAGGGTCGAATCGGACTGCGGGGAAGGCTGCGAGGGGTCTTGCATCGTCGGCTGCCGCTGGTCGGGCGAAAGGGGAAAGGAATCTGTTCGCGTCGCGGGCGGAAGCTATTGCGCCGCAAGGGAGAAGTCAAACCGCGCCCGGCGCCGTCCCGCGGAGCGCACGCCACCGTCCCGCGGGTTGCTTCGCGCCGCCGCGCCCGCTAGTCTTCGCCCCCCTGCGCCGGGCGCTCCCCTCCGCGCCGCCGGCGGGTCCCATCGATCGTCATCGTCCAAGAATGCGGGTCCTGTACGACATCTCGACGCTCGGCCTCGGACACCTGTACGCGCAGTCGCGGGGCGGCAGCTTCCGGGTGCACCAGCACCTGGCGGAGGGGCTGGCCGCCTCGGGCGAGTGCGAGCTGCTCTTCTGCGCCAACCATTCCAGCGTGGCCTACCACGGCTGCGTCGAGTACCTGCGCACCAACCCGCGGCTGGGCCACCTCCCGCTCCTGGGCCCGCGCTCCACGGAGGCGGCGTCGCGGCTGCGGCGGGGCGTGGCCGGCGCGCACCGCTGGACCCGCGCGCTCCTGCGCAGCAACGTCCTCCCCCGGCTGCTGCGCCACGGGGGGCGGCTGGTGGACCGGCGCCTCCACCCCCCCGTCGCCGACGCCTCGCCGCCGGCCGACGTCTTCCACTCGCCAGGCACCCCCCTGCCGCCGCGCCCGCGGGGCCGCTCGCCGCGGCGGCTCCTCACCGTGTACGACCTGGTGCACGTCCGCTTCCCCGACGTGTACGGCCCCGCCTACTCGCAGACGGCGCAGTCGCTCCTGGACAGCGTGCGCGACGGCGACTGGGTGATCACCACCTCCGAGTCGACCCGGGCGGAGCTGTGCGAGCGCGGCGTGGCCCCGCCCGGCCGGGTGTGCGTGGTGCCGCTGGCGGCCGACCGCGAGATCTTCCACCCCTGCGCCGACCCCGTCCGGGTGCGCGCCGTCCGCGAGAAGTACGGCATCCCCGACGGCCCCTACCTGCTCTCTGTGAACCCGCTGGACCCGCGCAAGAACATGCACCACGCCGTGCGCGCCTTCGCCCGGCTGGCGGAGGAGGCGAGGGACCTCTCGTTCGTGCTGGTGGGCCACGCCGGGGCGGGCTCGCGCCACGTCCAGGAGGCGCTGGAGGAGGTGGGCGGGGTGCGCGGCCGGGTGATCCTGACGGGCTACGCCGAAGACGAGGAGCTGGCCCCCCTCTACAGCGGCGCCACGGCGTTCGTCTACCCGTCGCTCTACGAGGGCTTCGGGCTGCCCCCGCTGGAGGCGATGCAGTGCGGCACGCCCGTGATCACCTCCAACACCTCCTCCCTCCCCGAGGTGGTGGGCGACGCGGGGCTGATGGTGGACCCCGGCGACATCGACGCGCTCTGCGAGGCGATGCTGAAGGTCTACCGCGACGCGGCGCTCCGGGAGCGGATGCGGGCGAAGTCGCTGGCGCGGGCGGCCGAGTTCAGCTGGGAGCGCTGCACCGAGCAGACGCTGGCCGCCTACCGCGCCGCGCTGGCCGCCTGAGCCGGTTCTCCTGAAAACCGACAGTCTCATAATCACACAGAGAAACAGAGAAACCGGGGCACAGGGGGAGCGAGGTCCTCCTCTGTGCCCCGGTTTCTCTGCGTGATTCCGATCCGTTTCTGTTCTGGAGCCGGGCCGAGCCTGCATGCGCGGCTTCGGGCCGGAGGAAGCCGGAACTGAAAACAGCAGGCTCGCGCCTGGTCGGCGGCCTCAGCGCAGCCGCCGGACGGGCGACGCGGCCAGCGCGGGCGCCGCGAGCAGGCCGCCGCACGCGCCGATCCAGAGGGCCGCGGGCACGCCGGCGGCGCCCGCCAGCCACCCGGCCAGCAGCGCGCCCGCGGGCAGCATGAGGCCGGCCGTTACGTGGAAGGCGGCGTTGGCGCGCCCCAGCACCGCCTGCGGAAGCACCCGCTGCCGCAGGCTGAGCGCCAGGACCAGGTAGGCGCCGAGCAGCGCGTCGCCGACGAGCTGGTGCACGACCAGCAGGGGGACCGCCAGCTTCCCGGCGCCCGCCGCCAGCGGCACCAGCAGGTTCGCCGCCGTGCCCAGGGCGAGGGAGAGGACCAGCGCCGGCCCCGTCCCCACGCGGCGCCCCAGCGGCCCGGCGAGCACGGGCCCGGCGAGCGCCCCCACCCCTCCGACGCTGACGATCAGCCCCGCGGCCGCGTAGGACAGGCCCAGCGTCTTCAGGGTGAGCACCATGTACAGCGCCAGGAAGAAGCCGCCGGAGAAGGCGGCGACGGCCTCGGCGAAGAGCGCCGGGCGCACCAGCGGGTGCTCCAGGCAGGCGCGGAAGCCGGCCGCTACGTCGCCCCGGACGGTGGCGCCGGCCTCGGCGGCGGCGGGCGCTTCCGGCGCGCGGATGCGGCTGAGCAGCAGCGCCGACCACAGGTAGGTGAGCGCGTCGACGACGACGGCCACGGGCGCGGTCAGCAGCTGCACCAGCACGCCGGCCATCCCCGGCCCGGCGGCCTCGGCCACCGCCTCCGTGGCCTCCAGCCTGGAGTTGCCCTCCACCAGCTGGTCGCGGCCGACCAGCGCCGGCAGGTAGGTGTTGTCGGCGATCTGGAAGAGCGTGGTGGCGGCGCCGACGGCCGCGGCCACCACGTAGAGCTGGGGCATCGAGACCGCCCCCAGCCACGCCGCGGCGGGGATGGTGAGGATCAGGAGCGCCCGCACCAGGTCGGAGCCGATCAGGAGCGGGCGCTTGGGGCTGCGGTCGACGCGCCCCCCGGCGAACAGGCCCACCACGACGCCGGGCGCCACGCCCAGCGCGCCGAGCACCGCGAACTCGCCGGCGCTCGCCCCGATCGACTTGGCGATCATCGGCAGGGCGGTGCGCGTGATCCGGCTGCCGAACGCGCTGCCGGCCTGCGCGCCCCAGAGCCGCAGGAAGTCCGGGTGGCGCCAGAGCCCGCCCGACGGCCACCAGCGCAGGCTCATGGAGGATCCGGGATCAGAGTCCCAGCGCCGTCGGGTGGGCCGGCTGGTAGAGGCCGATCTCGCCGCCGCTGGGGAGCCGGACGGTCGTCTTCACCCCCCACTCCGCCTCCTCGACCTCCGTGCAGCGGACGCCCCGGGCCGCCAGCGACTCCATCGTCGAGCGCAGGTCGTCGCACATCAGGTACAGCACCGTTCCGGCGAGGGCGTGCTCCGCGTGGCGCTGCGCGAAGCCGCCCTCCGACGGGTGGACCCCCATCTCCGCGGGCGGCAGCGCGAAGATCAGCCACCCCCCGCCCGCGTCGACGGCGCGGAAGCCGAGCACGTCGCGGAAGAACGCCCGGTCCGCGTCCGCGTCGGTGCTGTAGAGGATGAAGTGCGCGCCGGTGATCATCGTGATACCGGATTCCAGGAATCAGTGTGCAATCCGGTCCTTTCGCGAACCATGTCATTCCGAGCGGCGCCGCAGCACCGATCCGGATTTCACCCCTCGGCTGGACGGCGCCCGAGGATCCACTCACCCCGCCCGGACGCTGGCTCCATGCAGCGGTCCGGCCTCCTGCCGGCCGCGAGTAGATTCCTCGGGAGCCCGGCCGACTTCGGTGGCGAACGCGAGATCGGCGCATCGGGCTCCACTCGGAATGACAGCTTCCCAATGCACAGCGAATCTCGAAAAACGGTATGATGCAATCCTCCCCATGCAGGACAGAGCCTCGAGCGCACTCCCGGGATTTCCGCGCCCCTACGGCACCCGCTCCAGCGTGAACGGCTCGCCGCTGCCCTGCTCGATGCGCATCCCCGTCACGCGGCCGCCCTCGTCGACGAACGTGGCGGCGATGAAGGGAGCGGCGGCGACGCGGAAGCGCGCGGGGCCCACGGGCACCAGCGTGAAGGTGCGCCCGTCGGGGAAGGTCTGCACCAGCCGCCCTCCCTCCACCCTGATCTCCACCGCGAAGCCGTTCTCGCCGCGGTAGCGGCCGGCGAAGCGCGCGAGCTGGTCCGCCGGCAGCGTGACCGGCGTGCCGCCCAGCCGCCGCGTGGGAAAGGGCGGGCGGCGCACCGAGTCGGCGCACGAGGCGTCCAGCCCCCGCGGGTCCGCCGAGCGGATGAAGTCGGTGACCAGCTTCCGCGCGCACTGGGGGCCGCCGGTGAGGCCGAAGAAGCCGTGCGCGGCGCTGGGAACCACCACGTGGCGGGCGTTGCGGAGCGTGCGCAGCACCCGCTCGGCCTGCTCCGGGGGCGTGGCCGGGTCCCACTGGCCCGACAGCAGGAGCGCCGGCGCGTCGGAGGCCACCGGCCCCAGGAACTCGCGCGATACGGCGGGAACGGGCCAGGCCGCGCACGCCGCCTTCTGGTCGCGCACGCGGTAGTCGCCCAGGAAGCTCCCCTCCGCCAGCCGCCGCCCCTCCTCCGCGGTGAAGAACGGCAGGTCCTCGGCGCAGGTGATGGTGAGGTACACCCCGTGGCTCCCCGCGTCGACGATGTCGCGCCGCATGGAGAGCGCGAACTCGGCCGCGGGGCCGTAGTCGCCCTCGCCGGCCTGGTGCACCACGGCGGGGATCAGCGCCGCGTTGTGGGGCGAGTAGGCCAGGTAGCGGATGCCTTCGACGAACAGGTCGCGCGGCAGGCGCACGCGCACGGGGTCGCCCGTGCGCGGGTGCATGATCGCCACCTCCACCGGCCCGGCCGCGAAGCGCCCGAGCGCGCGGGCGAGCGACCCCGGCAGGTCGGGGAACGCCGCGGCGCACGCCGCCTGGGCGCGGCACTCGGAGAAGACGCCCTCGACGGCGCGCTGGGCGTCGCGCGCGGTGTAGAGCGGCATGCGCGTGTCGGTGGGGACCACGCCCTGGAGGATGGCGCTGCGCACGCGGTCGGGGTGGCGTCGCATGTACACCAGCGCGGCGCGGGTGCCGTAGGAGACGCCGTAGAGGTTGAGCCGGTCGTACCCGAGCGCCGCGCGCACCTCGTCGAAGTCGTCGGCCGCCGGGTCCGACGTGTACTGCGCCAGGTCCGCCTTCCCCCGCCACTCCTCGGCGCAGGCCGCCACCCGGTCGGCCGGATAGAAGGCGCCGAAGTAGGCCTGCAGGTCGGCCTCGGGGTCGTAGAAGCGGCACTTGAGCAGGTTCGATCCCCCCGTCCCCCGCTGGTCCACCAGCAGGATGTCGCGCGTCTCGCGCAGCGGCGCCAGCTCCTGCGCCGCGAAGCCCGCCATGTCGTCCACCGCCGACTGCCCCGGCCCGCCCGCGATCGGGAAGATCGGGTCGCGCGTGGGGCTCGGTCCCGTGGCGGGGAGGACGACGAAGCGGATCGGGATCTTCCGCCCGCTCCTGGCCGCGCGGTTCTCCCACACCTCCAGCGTGCCGCAGCGCGCCGGCCCCTCCACGCCGGGCACGGTGCACGGCGCCACGGTGAGGCCGGGGACGTTCTGCGCGCGGAGGTCGCGGGCGGGGAGCGCGGCGGCGAGGGCGCAGGCCGCGGAGGCGAGGGACAGGGTCGTACGGCGCATTCGGATCAGCTCGCGGAAGGGGTGCCTTCGGGCTGCTTCGGGGCGGGAAAGCGGTGCGGCGATTGGACGCGTCTCGCCGCCTTCGGGTTGCAATCTGGCGGAAACGGCCGGCTGCGCGCCTCTGCCGCCACGCCGCAAACGTTTGCAGAAGGGGTGTTTAGGCCTCTCCGCGCCAGCGGGGCGGGCCCGGG
Source organism: Longimicrobium sp. (assembly GCA_036389795.1). Classification (NCBI taxonomy): domain Bacteria; kingdom Pseudomonadati; phylum Gemmatimonadota; class Longimicrobiia; order Longimicrobiales; family Longimicrobiaceae; genus Longimicrobium; species Longimicrobium sp. Next base: position 3,131 of record DASVWD010000142.1, on the reverse strand, counting down.
AAAAGGCTGTAAGTGTGCTCCACGTGCACTTTTACGTCCACGTCAGACCCCTTGCTTCGGGATTTATTCGGCATTATCATACCCGAAGAAAATCCGTAACCAAGAGGTCAGCTTCAGACCGCATGGAGGGATCCGGAATGGACCAGACGACTCCCAGCCCCGAGCCCCGCGAGCAGACCGTCCAGCACCTGCGCGAGATGGCGGCGGCGCGCGTGGAGAGCACCTCGCTGCGCGGCGTGGCGCGCGAGATCGGGATGAGCCCGACGGGGCTGAAGAAGTTCCTGATGGGCACCGCCCCGTACTCGCCCACGCTCCGGCGCCTGCGCAAGTGGTACCTGCAGCACGCGGCGCTGCCCACGGGCGAGGTGACGTACCACGACGCCTCGGCGGCGCTGTCGGTGCTCACCCACGATCTGCCGCCCGAGCCGCGCCGCGAGGCTCACGACTGCCTGCTGGACTGCTTGGCGCGCGGCTACGACTCGAGCGGACGCAGCCGCCCCCGCTGGGTGGCCGAGCTGCGGGCCCAGTACGGCACCCGCCGCGACCCCGGCGGGGAGCTCGGCGCCCGCCGCGCGAGCTGAGCGGCCTCCTTCGCGAACCCCGCCGCCCGTCCCTCTCCCCCTCACCCGGGGAGAGGGACGGGCGCGCCTCCGTCGTCTCCACCGGGGGCGAGGCTTCCGGACCGCGGGTGAAGGCGGGGCTTCCGTGCCCGCAACCGAATCCTACGCCGCCTCGGCCGCTCCGGACAGGCGTGCCGCCGCGCGCAGCCGCGGGGCGGCGCGGACGATCCACGCGGCGCAGGCCAGCAGGACGAGCGCGGCGGGGAGCGCCACCGCGAGACCGGCGCCGAACGGGTCGAAGTCCCGGAAGGCGGCGTCGGCGGCGAAGAGCAGGCCGTTCCAGGCCGCGTGCAGCGCCACGCCGGCCCAGATCGAGCGCGTGGCGTAGACGGCGTAGCCCATCACCAGGCTCCCCGCCAGGCGGATGGGGAGGCCCTCCGGCTCGAAGTGGAAGAGCGCGAAGAGCAGGGAGGTGACGGGGATCGCCCACGCGGCGCCGAAGAGGCGCTCCAGCGGGCGCTGCGTCCACCCGCGGAAGACGAACTCCTCGAGCAGCGGCGCCACTCCCACGCCGTACGCCACCAGCACCACGATCCCGCCCGGCCGCCGCGCGTACGCCTCGAACGCCCCCGCGACGGGCTCGTCCATCAGCCCCAGCGCGGCCAGCGCGACGCCCATGGCGAGCACGGCGGGCGGCAGCGCCAGCAGGAAAGCGCCCACCCACCGGCGCGCGGGCCGCGGCACCGGGCGCACGCGGCCCAGCACCTGCCGCCGCCGGCCGCCCGGCCCCCGCCCGGAGGCGTGGAACCAGAGGAAGAACCCCGCGACGGCCGCGATCCAGGCCCCGCCCGCCGCCGGGGGCATCACCAGGAACATCCCCGAGAGCACGATCCACAGCGTCCCGAGCACCAGCGCCTTCAGGACGGCGGCGGCGGCGCGCAGCAGGCGGTGCGGGTCCGGGCGGCGCTCTGGGCGGGTCGCGGAATCCATCGGGAGGCTGCGGGGGCGCATCGCGTTGGCGCGAAAGAATCTAGCCTGCGGCCGCGCCGCCGGACAGCCCCTCGTCCGCGGGTGTGCGGACGCCGCGTCGTCAGACCTTTGCCGCGCCATCGCACCAGGTTTACCTCTTCCAGAAAACGTTGCCAACGGATCGACAGGCGCCTACAATGCGGCACTGCCTGCCGATCCGCGGGCGCGCCGCACGTGTGCCGCCCGGCGTCCGCATCAATCCGGAGCGGTTTTCGTCCTGATGACCCGTCACTCCCCCACACGCGAGATTCCCGTGCTCCGACTCCGCCCTTGCCTTGTGCTCGCCGCGCTGCTCGCCTGCGCGGAAGGCGCGCACGCGCAGCAGCCCACCCCACCGTCCCCGACCTCCCTCGGCATCCAGGCTCCCCCGCGGGGCGCCCTGTCGCGCCAGCAGCTGGAGGCGGTCGCGAAGGACATCCGCGCGCTGGAGAAGAACCCGCTCGCCAGCGACGCGACGGAGGCCCGGCGTGTACTGCTCGCGTGGCTCATCGACTCTCCCGACGTCACCGTCAAAATGTGCAACGGCGCGCTGGAGCCGCTTTCCAGGTCCACCAGCCGCTATCACAGGGAACTGCTGCTGCAGTTCGTCCTCTCCAGCGGCGCCTACGCCATCGAGCACCCGGACCAGGCCGGCGACGTGGCCCGCGTCACCGCGGGAGGGCTGGAGGGTGTGCTGGCCGCGTACGCCGCGTTGAAGGAGCAGCAGGGCGCGCACGCCACCGACGAGTTCGTGGAGCGGCTCTCGAAGATCGGTGAGCGCGGCGGCCTGGAAGAGCACGCGCGCGAGGTCACCAGGGGTTGCGGGTGACGAACCTGGGGGGCGCCTGGCGAATCGCGGTGTCAGGCACCCCTGGCGCGTTCGGGAGTGGCGAAGTCGTAGAAGACACGGAAGAGATTGCCGTCCAGGTCTGCCGCCGTGAACTCGTGCAGGCCCCAGGGCTTCGACTCGGGTGCGGACATCAACCTGGCGTTGCTGGCGCTCCAGGCTCGATACAGCTCGTCCACTTCCTCCCTGCTTTCTAGATTCAGCCAGGTCAAGGTGGGTCCAACGTTGCCGTATGCCTCCCGAAACTGCTGGTTCGCCAGGAACATCCGACAGTTGCCCTTCGAGATCCCTGCCAGCCCGAGCTCCTCGCCACCCCAGTCCAGGCTGAAGCCCAGGTTGTCCTGGTAGTAAGCCGCCGCCGTGGAGATGTCCCTCACCGGGATTTCGGGAACGGGACCGGGGAACTCGGATTTCATTGCGATTCCTCACCGGCGCAAGGTGCCCGACATCGCATCGCTCTGGGGGGAAGAATCTAACGCCCGCGCAGCCCGGCGCCACGCGCGACGAACCGCGTACGGGATGCCGTTGAAGCCTCGCGGCAGTTTGCGAGGCTTTCCGTGGTTCCAGCGAGGGGCTTATGCCGATTGAGAATCTGATCCGGTAATCGGGCTCGTAGGGGCGAGGCATGCCTCGCCCGCTGCCAGTTGCAACGTCAAAGTTCGTCGAAGCGGGCCGGGCATGTCGCCGCGTGATGGCCTTCGGCCATCCGGGCGAGG